>CAJXBR010000042.1 GCA_913051755.1 uncultured Flavobacteriaceae bacterium | reverse complement strand
TATGCTGAAATTGATGCTGGTTTTGCTTGTATAAATTGATTACCTCCAATAGCATTGTATTCAATCAAGTTTACTTTTGATGGCACCTGTTTACAATAAGAAACAAGAGCGTCAATATCTTCTTGTTTGTCATTAATCCCTTGCCAAACAACCACTTCAAAAGTGATTTTACTTTTTGTTTGATCATACCAATACTTGAGTGCTTCCAATAGCTCGGGTAAAGGGAATTTTTTGGTAAATGGCATCAACTGATTTCGTGTTTCTTCGATTGCAGAGTGAAGTGAAACAGCCAATTTGAACTTTGGGTTTTGACTTGCCATTTCACGAATAATTTTAGTGATTCCAGATGTTGAGACTGTGATTCGTTTGGGTGACATTCCCATACCATCGGGTGAAGTTATTTTCTGAATTGCGAGTAATGTGTTTTTATAATTCATGAGTGGTTCTCCCATTCCCATGAACACAATGTTGGTGAGCCCACGATTATAGTACAATCGACTTTGTCGATCGATAACAACAACCTGATCATAAATCTCATCAGGGTTGAGATTTCGCATTCTCTTCAGTTTGGATGTTGCGCAAAAATGACAGTCCAAGCTACACCCAACCTGACTCGATACACATGCAGTTGCACGCGAATCTGTAGGAATTAAGACAGATTCGACCAAAAACCCATCATGCAACCGGATGGTATTTTTGACAGTTCCATCAGCACTTCTTTGGAGGTGATCGACCTCAATATGATTGATGACAAAATGTTGTTCTAAAAGCGAACGATGTGATTTTGACAAGTTGGTCATCCCTTCAAAATCATGAGAACCTTTGCTCCAAAGCCATTCATAAACCTGATTGCCTTTGAAGGCTGGTACAGCATTTGAGTTGAAAAAACGACGTAACTCTTCCAAGGATAATGCACGAATGTCACGACGTGCTTTATCCATAATTATAAAATAAGCATCGCATCTCCATACGAATAGAAGCGATATTTTTTCTTAACAGCCTCTTGATAAGCCTTTTTTACAAACTCATGCCCTGCAAAGGCAGACACCATCATCAAAAGCGTTGATTTTGGTAAATGTAAATTGGTGATCATACTATCGGCAATACTAAACTCATGTGGTGGGAAAATAAACTTATGCGTCCAGCCACGATAGGTATTGAGTGTTTTGCTAGAAGACACTGCACTTTCGAGTGCACGCATAGATGTGGTGCCGATTGAGCAAACTCCCTTTTTGTTCGCTTTTGCATTGTTGACCATATCGGCAGCTTGCTGGTCGATGATAAGTTCCTCTGAATCCATTTTATGCTTGGACAAATCTTCAACCTCCACTGGATTGAATGTACCCAGCCCTACATGGAGGGTGATATCAGCCATGTCTACTCCTTTAATTTCAAGTCTTTTGAGGACGTGTTTTGAGAAATGAAGCCCAGCAGTTGGTGCTGCAACAGCACCTTCATGCTTTGCATAAATAGTTTGGTATCGTTCCCTATCAAAATCCTCTTCTTCTCTTTTGATATACTTTGGGAGTGGCGTTTGACCCATTTCATGAAGTTTTTCACGAAAAGCGTCGTAGGGACCATCGTACAAAAATCGAAGTGTGCGACCACGAGAAGTAGTATTATCAATCACTTCAGCAACCAAATCCTCGCAATCTCCAAAATAGAGCTTATTTCCAATTCTTATTTTTCGAGCAGGATCAACAAGAACATCCCAAAGTCTTTGAGATTGATTTAATTCACGAAGTAAAAAAACTTCTATTTTGGCGCCTGTCTTTTCCTTATTACCAATCAAACGAGCTGGAAATACCTTCGTGTTGTTGCGAACCATAATATCTCCTTCGTCAAAATAATCAACGATATCTTTGAAATACTTGTGTTCAATGGTTTCTGTTTCTCGATGTAAAACCATAAGTTTTGACTCATCGCGATGGTCGGTTGGATATTCGGCCAGTAGTTTTTCTGGCAAATCAAAATTAAAGTGTGAAAGTTTCATTCTGTGTGTTAAGGCGGCAAATATACATTCTCAGCAAGGGGGTTGTCAAGTTATTGGGCATGTTTTTGCTCAATCACCCTAATAAAAACCCATTCATCTCTAAATCTTTCCAAAATCTAGGGTATGATTTTGTTACAACATCAGCGTCTTGAATCCGAATGGGCACCAACAACGCCAGTGGTGCAAATGCCATCGCCATGCGATGATCG
>CAJXBR010000041.1 GCA_913051755.1 uncultured Flavobacteriaceae bacterium | reverse complement strand
TCTGAAGTGAGTTCGTTTATCATTTGGTAATGGCGCACAAATTTACAAATTTGTATGGCAAAACGAAGTGACAACTTGTCATTAAAACCAACTCCTGGTAAATAAAGAGATGATATCGGATGCTTCTAAAGAAAGTGAGAAGCGAATTTTGGTTGCATATGAATCATCATTGATCTCCCAACCTAAGTTCGAGTAAACTGGGAAATACAATGCTAGATAGTCTTGCAAAAGGTTAAAACTAAATCCAGTATCATAAATAAAATCAAATTTTTTGCCTTTGTTTTTTATCCAACCAACATCGCTATACAACTCAAAAGTACGCCAAATGGTTGTGCTAAGATTGGAAGACAAAACCCATTGATTGGCAGACTGAACAGGGATAAAAGATTTAAATCCTGCATCTGCAAGTACATATTGCTGATTATAGATGCCACTCCTTTCAGAGCGACCTAAAAAGTTGAAGCTAAAAGAATAATCGTTGACCCTTGAAATACCAAAATCATAGTTTCCACTGTTGTTGGTGTCAGCGAGAAAACCTAAAAATAACCTGTAGGTGTATTGTCTTGCATCTGTGTAGTATTTTCGATTTCGATAGGATGCAGCTACCTTCTGAAACAATTCTCCAATTTGAAGATTTACACCAAATACTTTGGATATTGCGCTATTGCTATTGGCAAGAGTATAAGATAGGGAACCCACATAAAAATCATTGTAGTTGTTTTGAATATTATTTTCACGAAGTAAGGAAATCAATTGTAGACCAATAGTAGAACGCTTATTGCTCGACAGGCCTTTAGGTTTGAAAGTAGCAAAGATTTCGGGGGACATGCGATAATATCTGTTGTTTTCATCAAAATGGAAAGACTTCAACCCAAATCGATAAGTGATGTCAGACAGCTTTCTGTCTTGAAAATAGGAGCGATGCAAAACTGAAAATAAACCTGCTAAGTTCTTTTTGTTTGTTGCGTATAGGGGAGACACAAAGAATGTATTTGGCTGATTTAAAACAAGACCATTGTGAAAAACCATTCCTAATAGCAAACCATCATAAGCATTGTAAGTTAAATTGGGAGTAAAATAGGTGGATTTATGTGCAGGTGAGGGGATGTCTTCATACAGCCGAAAACGCTTTTGTCTTTTTTTGAATTGTTTACCCAAAAGAAGACTATTGTTGTTTGTATTCGTCTCTAAAACAAATTGATTTGGATTTACAACAATTTTGTCAACTTCCTTTGTGTTTAAAAGAAAATCTTCTGTTTGTTTTCCTCCTGTAACCCAAACAGAAGAAACCAATTTGTCATTTTGATAACTACTCACATTGACTGGATTTTGCGCTATGGTGCGATTGACCAGTTCAACTTGAACACTGTCATTTGACTTGTTTTTTTGACGAATCGAATAATCTGTCAACGCTGTTTCTGTGGCATAATCTTGATAAAACCACTTCGCTTTGTCACTGAAAAACAACTCAAAATGATTTTGAATCGTCATTGGGCTTTTAAGGTTTTTGACAGTGAAAAAATTAAAAATAAAGTCATCAATATTGGTTTTGCCTTGTGTTTTTTCTAGAATTTTGAGTCCCATAGCTGCACGCGATCGATTTGCAATTTTCCTGTTGTATTTCGTGAGATTCTGAACAGGAGTGTTGAGTGGCTGCGTCAAGTTTTTTCGATAGACAAACGCTGCTTGTAAATTGGTTTTAAATGAAAAAGGTGCTCTAGCAAAATCATAAGCTGATATCAAAGGCAATTGCGACAAGTTTCCTATCAATGATAATGTTGGAAAATGTTCTTCAACATATCGCATAAAAAGATAATGAGATAGGCCATCTGCAATCCACTTGTTTTGACGAAAATTTCCAGGGAATTTTGATTGAACTAGCTTTCGTAAAAGGGTCTGTATAGATTTTAGCTCAAACTGCTCATGAGTTGGAATTGGCTTGAGGGTGTTCATCAGCACATTAAAGCCCACGATTGGTTGTTGCTCATAAAACGCTGAATCTACCAAAAAATATTGATCACTGACATTTCCAAAATATCTTTCCAAATAAGCTTGAAAACGACGTATGATCTGTTGATCATATACTTCATTTTCAAAATCATTTGCCATGTCAGTCCTAATCTCAAAACCAGATGAAGAAATCACTCTAAAATCATGATCTTTTTTTAAATAAAAATTAAAGTTGTGTTTTAATGCACTACTCATCCGCCAGCATCCTTCTTGATAATCTCCTTTAGCAGATGGTATTATCGTATATTTTTCTGGAAAGCAAATCGAAAATGTGCTCGTTGAATAGGATGCACTCATGTCGTGAAATCCATAGTTCGAATCAAGATACCATTGCCCATCAATACTTTGATTTGCTAACTGCAAAAACCCATTTCTGAAACTTATGTTTTGCTTCGTATCAATGCCATACCCAGTGAAAGAGAAAGAGGGCAATTGCAGGGTGTATGAGATAAAAATATCCTGTGATACTCCAGGAAATATGGGATGGATCAGATCGACAACAAGTATGTCTATTTTCTTCTCCAATCGATGCCATTGGAGGG
>CAJXBR010000040.1 GCA_913051755.1 uncultured Flavobacteriaceae bacterium | reverse complement strand
CGTTTAGCAAAGATTGTAGATAAACCATGTTTTCAGTCATTATCGGGCAGATGCTCGGACAAGTAGTAAAGAAAAAGTCAGCCACATAAATATGGTCATCATAATCGAAATGAGTGATGTTTTCCTTGTTTTGGTTAGTCAGAGAAAAGTCATCGATACGGTGGTATTTTTTGACATACTGAATCGATTCATCAACCAAAACAGGGTCGACCATTGCGGGCTGATATACGGGCAAAACAGGGGTAGGTTGAAGCGCTCGAAAAAACAGCAAAACAATGGCAGTTGACAAAATACCCAACACCCAAAAAAAACGTTTATATCTGCGAAAAAAAGTCCACATAGCTTTCACCAACAAAACTAAATAATCTCTTCGAATTTTACTAAAAGAACCCTTGCAATTTGATGAGTTAAAATGAATTAAAAAGATTACATTTGAACTGCAAAAAAAATACATGGATCCAGTTCTTATTAAAGTAATTCAATTCTTTCTGTCTCTATCTCTGCTCATTGTTTTGCATGAGTTAGGACACTTTATTCCTGCTCGAATGTTTGGCACTCGAGTCGAGAAGTTCTTCTTATTTTTTGACATCAAATTTGCTCTTTTTAAAAAGAAAATAGGCGAAACTGTCTATGGAATTGGCTGGCTCCCACTTGGGGGGTATGTCAAAATTTCGGGCATGATTGACGAAAGTATGGACAAGGAGCAAATGCAACAACCACCACAACCTTGGGAGTTTCGTTCCAAGCCAGCTTGGCAGCGACTTATCATCATGTTGGGGGGTGTGACTGTAAACCTAGCTCTAGGGGTATTGATATATATTATGATCATGTTTGTATGGGGGAAAAATGTATTGACCCAAGCAGATGTACCCAATGGCTTGGAGGCAAGTCCAGTGGTCGAGGCGCTAGGATTTAGGGATGGAGATATCATCCTTTCATTTGATGGTATTCCCCTCGAGAATCTCAATGATGCATCAAGAATTTTATTAGTTCGATCGCCAGAAACTGCACGTGTTCTCCATGCAGATGGAACAGAGGAAAGCATTGCAATCCCTGAGGACTTTGGGCAACAGCTTTTTAAGTCAGGCGAGCGACCCTTTTCTGTCTTTGTTTTAGCTGAGATTGAATATGTTGAACCTGGTTCACCTGCAGAAGAAGCAGGACTAATTTCAGGCGATATCATACGTGCGATTAATGGCACTGCCATGGACTCGTGGAGTGAAGTAAGAGGTTTTTTTATATCCTATGAAGACACAAAAGCAATGCTTCGTGTTGAGCGAGATGGTATGACAAGCGATGTTCAGGTTTCAGTTCGTGAGGACAGTACCATTGGCATTCGTGTTGTTTTACCAGAAATTCAGACGACGGACATCACTTATGATGTAGACCAAAGCATCGTTGAGGGGATTCGCTATGGATACTGGACCTTGTATGATTATGTTGCGCAGTTCAAGTTTGTTTTTACCAAAGAAGGGGCATCACAACTCGGTGGGTTTGGCACAATTGGCAGCTTGTTTCCAGGGACTTGGGACTGGCAGGCCTTTTGGCACACCACAGCTTTGATTTCGATTATATTGGCCTTTATGAATGTACTGCCCATCCCAGCATTGGATGGGGGTCATGTGATGTTTTTGGCCTATGAGATGATCACAGGTCGCAAGCCACATGATCGTGTGATGGAAATTGCACAGATGATCGGTATTTTCTTATTGCTCGGTTTATTTGTTTATGCCAACGCCAATGATGTTGTTCGATTCTTGACATAATTCATTTGACAAAAAGGGTTTGAACAAGAAGAAAAAACGAATTATATTTGCCAGCACATTCCTCCTTAGCTCAGTTGGTTAGAGCATCTGACTGTTAATCAGAGGGTCCTTGGTTCGAGTCCAAGAGGGGGAGCAAGCCTAACCGCTACACTACACATTCTTAAAGCCCACTGTAATAGGTGGGTTTCTTCTTTACAAAGAACTTTATCCAAATATAATTAAATAATTGGCAGTTATTTGGCAGAAAAAAACCCTCTATGTAGTTTCATAAAGGGTTAAAATTTGAAAATTTTAGAAAATTATTCCGCCTCGCTTGAAGCTGCAATTGCAGCAACCATTGCTGTAGTGTCATAAAAGTGATACTCTTCCGAAATCTTACCATCATCGCCCCATTTAAAACTGATGTGTGCAGGTAACGAGATCATTTCCCCCGTCAACTTGCTAGTCGCATTCCAAGTAAACCAAGCTTGAGACCAAGTAGAAGCCTCGCTAACTGGGGTATCAGGATAACTAGTCGTCTCAACAAAAGCATTAGCATCTGAATCCTCACCACCAAAAGTCATAGTGATTGGTGAAAAAGTATTATGTTGCGCTTCAAGCATTCCTACAAGCTCATTCATAGAAACAGGTTCTGTGCTATTAGGATAAACCTTTAGATCACTTGACCATAATGATTTTAATCCATCCATATCATTAGCTAAATAGTTTTGAAAATGAGATCTTATTAAGTTTGATTTTTCATCATCAAATGTAACTTGAACTCCAGTAGATGTGCATCCAACTGATAAAATTGAAATAAAAATTATTATATATTTTTTCATTTTTTAAAATTTTATAAATAAACGTAAGGTATATAAAATTTAAATATATTAATTAAATGTTAAACCATAGGCATATCACTTTCTTCAAGTTCAGCTACTTCAAGTCCTCTTAAATAGGT
>CAJXBR010000039.1 GCA_913051755.1 uncultured Flavobacteriaceae bacterium | reverse complement strand
GGTCTTGAGGGTGCAAAAGAAGAAGTGCAAGAAATTGTGGACTTTCTCAAAAATCCCAAAAAATATACAGTCCTAGGGGGTAAAATCCCAAAAGGAGCTTTACTTGTGGGGCCTCCTGGAACAGGAAAAACCCTTTTGGCAAAAGCAGTCGCTGGAGAAGCAAAAGTGCCTTTTTTCTCTCTTTCTGGTTCGGACTTTGTGGAAATGTTTGTTGGGGTTGGAGCGTCTAGGGTTCGTGATTTGTTTAAGCAAGCAAAAGACAAGTCTCCTGCAATTATTTTTATAGATGAAATTGATGCCATTGGTCGAGCACGTGGTAAAAACAATATGACTGGTTCGAATGATGAGCGTGAAAACACCTTGAATCAGTTGCTTACTGAAATGGATGGATTTGGAACAGACACCAACGTAATTGTTTTGGCAGCAACAAATCGATCGGATGTTTTGGATAAAGCACTTATGCGAGCTGGACGCTTCGATCGTCAGATCTATGTTGATTTGCCTGATTTGCGAGAGCGTGAAGAAATTTTTAAAGTACACCTTAGACCTCTAAAAGTTGACACCAAACTTGATACGAGCTTTTTGGCCAAACAAACCCCTGGGTTTTCTGGGGCTGACATTGCTAATGTTTGTAATGAATCGGCTCTTATTGCTGCACGAAAAAACAAGAAAAAAGTAAATCGTCAAGATTTCTTAGATGCCGTTGATCGAATTGTCGGTGGATTGGAGAAAAAGAATAAGATTATCACTCCTTCTGAGAAGAAAACCATTGCCTTCCACGAAGCAGGTCATGCCACAGTCAGTTGGATGCTAGAGCATGCAGCTCCACTTGTGAAGGTTACTATTGTGCCTAGGGGTCAATCACTTGGCGCAGCATGGTACCTACCCGAAGAGCGGCAGATTGTTCGCACAGAACAAATGCTCGACGAAATGTGTGCAACTTTAGGAGGTAGAGCTGCTGAGCAGATTATTTTTGGAAAAATCTCAACAGGTGCACTAAGTGATCTTGTCAAGGTAACACGACAGGCACGTGCGATGGTAACTGTTTATGGGCTTAATGATAAAATTGGAAACATCACTTACTACGACAATAATGGTCAAAGTGAATTCGGATTTACCAAGCCATACAGTGAAGAAACTGCAAAACAAATAGATGAGGAAATTTCGAAAATCGTAGAGCGTGAATATAAAAGAGCGCTCAGTTTGTTGCGCAAACACAAAAAGAAACTTTCAGAGCTAGCTGAACATCTTCTTGAAAAAGAAGTGATTTTCAAAGATGATTTGGTGAGTATCTTTGGAAAGCGCCCTTTTGAAAAAGAGAAAGCCGCTGAGGAAAAAGATAAGACATCTCCTACAAAGAAAGCAGCGAAATCCACATAGTTTGTTATCTTTATCGTTTCAAACATCAATGGCTTGAAACGACTCTTTTCATCCTTCTTTAAAGGCAGTTCAAAAACCGAAAAAAAAGAGGAAACGGTACGCAGTAAATATATGCCCGCCGAAGAAACGCCTATCGAAGAAGGTTTTACCTTAAAATTTACAGAACAAGGAGGGAAGTTTATATACTGCGAGAATAAAGAAGAGTCTGTCAAAGTTTTTAAAAATATACTTGCCGAAAATCACTGGAGTGATTGTGAAATGCTTTGCTTACGCCCCAAACTGCAAGAGCAATATCTAAGACCATCCATCACCCCAACTAAAACGAACTTGAATGCTCGTTTTTTTCTTACTGACTGCGAGTTTTTGGTTGCCCACGATGGAAGTATTATTATGTGTGCAGAACAAATTGCAAATCATAAGCTGATTGACTTGCCAGAAAATTTTGTCATTGTTGCTGGTACAAAACAACTCACTGATACCCTGAGTGAAGGCCTTAAAGGGATCAAGCACAAATACAAAAAAAATATCCCCATCAACATTACATCTATAAAACATTTTAAAAAAAATACTACAGATAGCGACGATAGCTTTCTGACTTACGGACTACCCACAAAGCATGTGTATCTGATCCTTATAGAAGATTTTTAATGGACAGTTTTATCAAAAGATCTCTGGTTGGTCTTGCCTATGCTGGCGTATGGGTTGCATCATTGTTGTATGACTCCCCTAAGCCATATCTTTTATTGCTACTTGTTATTGCCTCCATAGCAGCATTTGAAATGTTGAAGCTATTTAACGTTCGTTCTTTACTTCTACTTTTTACACTATGCATAGGAACAGTCGGCTTGGTTTTCTCAAACGTGATGATGATTTATATTGCCATCATTTCAATTGTATGTCAATTGCTATTGGCATGGTTGCTGTTTATGCGCAAAAGCCTTCCATTGCATAGCCCTGTCCTTACGTGTTTGTTATGTCTTACTCATCTGATATTTCCATTATTTATTATAAGCGAAGTATCAATCGCAGAACTTCCTTTGTTTACCACCGAACTCACTTTAGGAGTATTGTTTTTTATTTGGGGAACAGATGCGATAGCATACAGTTTTGGAACGCTGTTTGGAAAAACACCACTGTTTCGGGCTGTGTCTCCTAAAAAATCAGTTGAGGGTGCTGTTGCTGCTGTACTTTTCAGCCCGGTCATTGCTTTGATCAATGGTCAGATTTTTTCTAATGATGATTACTCCTATTGGCTTGTTATGGGAATTTTGATTAGCATCACTTCAATTGTTGGTGATTTGATACAGAGTCAATTCAAGCGCTATGCTGGGGTGAAAGATAGTGGAAGAATTCTGTTGGGACATGGGGGGATGTATGACCGAATTGATAGTTTAATTTTTACAATTCCTTTTGTTTATTTATATATCTACATTATTCAATAATCATGTTTCACAGAGAAGGATTTAAAATCATTACTGTCACCTTTTTAATTGTCATT
>CAJXBR010000038.1 GCA_913051755.1 uncultured Flavobacteriaceae bacterium | reverse complement strand
TCAGTGAAACAGCACTACTTGTATGTAAGGGACAACAATATGACGTTGACTTTGAAACCAGAAATGATGTCAGTTTGGATGCCTATATTCAAATGATTCAGCTCAAAACGGCAGTCTTGTTGGGTTGTGCCCTTCGCATGGGGGCTTTGGTTGGGAATGCAACAACAGTTGCAACAGATTGCCTATACGAATTTGGAGTGAACCTCGGTATTGCCTTTCAGTTACAGGATGATTTACTCGACTCATTTGGAGACCCAAAAACCTTTGGAAAGAAAGTAGGTGGGGATATTATTGAAAATAAAAAAACCATTCTTTATCATCTTACAATGGCGCACGCCAATGCTCACGATAAAGCAACCTTTGAACAACTGATGACTTCGACACCATCTGATGAAAATAAAAAAATCACAGCAGTCAAAACCATTTATGAAGCCACAGAAGTTCCCCGCCGAACAGTCGAGCAAGTTTCTGCCTACACCAATAAAGCAATGGATGCCTTGCAGCAATCGACCCTTTCCTCTGATCAAATTGCTTACTTCACTGCCTTCACAGAGGAATTAATGGTGCGTACCAAATAAGCGCTTAAAGAATTGCTTCACAAAAAGAAGGGTGGGGAATGATCTCATGATGAGAATCTCTTGAAAAAAGCTGCTTTGCTCATCTAAAAATCGGAAAATACGTTTGGGGCTATTTTTGTCAAACATCCCCGAAAACAGTTGCGCGCCCATGTGGTTGTTCTTGGACAAAACATCCAAAAACAGCAAGTCGTACCACCAAAAGCGATTTTTCTTCGCAAAATGACTCAGTGGTTTGTTTGCACTAATATGATCGACCAAAGCCATTGTTTTTCGGTTGATATTTTTAAAAGTAAAACCAGTACTTGCTTTAGTCCACCCACCTGCCGAGCCAATAAAGTGTACATTTTGGGTGTTGTGTTTCCAAAAAGGATATGAACACATAGGAATACTCCCTTGCTCGACTTCAACCAACTCGTAAGCATCTATATTTTTATCTTTTAAATAGCTGCGTATAGCAGATTCATATTTAGATTTATCAAGTCGTTTTTCTGAGAAAAGAGTGTACTCAATCAGCGCATCAGTTTTTGTAAAAGGAAGAACATACATGAATCTGGTTTCTTGTTTTTGTGGAACTGTAAAGTCCATAAAAACTGCTTTTTGCACATCAAAAACAGAAGTTGGGGTTTTGATGTACCAACCCAAAAAATGCTGCTCAAGGACAGGGTACATTTGCTGTTGGCGAAGGATGTTCCAATCAAAAATACTATTGAAAAGAGTAGAACACTGATAGGTGTTATGCTCAGTATTTACAATCACATGAGTGCCTTTATCGCTAAAGCCAGTACAACGTTCATACTTGATTTGAGCTGACTTGTTTTTCGCAATATTTTTATGGAGAAGGTCATAATATGGTTTGCTTCGAAGCATCTTGTAAGAGGTGTCTCCCAAATCAATAGTCATGTCAATGCTTTGACTTTTAAATTGCACCTTGCTCCACTGGTTTTGGAGCAAATCGTCCCACTCTCCTTCACCTGTTTCCCAGAAACACCAAGTACGATCGTTGGCTTTGTGCTGATCGCTTTCAAGGATTAGTATAGAAGACGCTTTGTAGGCATCACTTTTACTTAGGCGATGAGCCAATTGCAGTCCTGAAGCACCACCACCCAAAATGATAAAATCTAGCTTTTGCAATCTATCGTTCTCTGAAGCACAAAGATACAAAATATAAAACCCCATTGAATTTAGTCTAATCTACAAAAAAAATTTAGACTTGTCTAAATTTGTTATATATTTGCCATCTGATGCAAACACTATCAACTGAAGACTATCTGAAGGCAATTTATCATGTCTCACAATCCTCATCTGGTGCTGTGGCAACAACGAGCATTGCGAAACAGATTGGTGCAAAGCCATCATCTGTTACAGATATGTTCAAAAAGCTTTCCGATCAAAACCTTGTTAAGTATCAAAAGTATCAGGGTGTCTCTCTGACAAATGATGGGATCAAAACAGCACTGCGAATTATTCGAAAGCATCGTTTATGGGAATCTTTTTTGGTTTCTCATTTGAATTTTAATTGGGACGAAGTACATCAGGTTGCAGAGCAGCTCGAGCATATTCAGTCCGAGAAACTGACAAATGAACTTGAAAGGTTTTTGGATTATCCTACCCATGATCCTCATGGTGATCCGATACCCAACAGGGCTTTGTTTATAAAAGCATACGACAAAATTTTACTCACTGAGCTTCCAGCGAACAAAGAGGGGGTTTGTGTAGGGGTCAAGGATAACTCTTCAGATTTTTTACGCTATCTTGACAGAAGGCAGATAGGAATCGGAACGCCTTTACAGGTATTACATCGTGAGGATTACGACGACTCTCTGCATATTCAAGCAGGGAAGTCAACATTGATGATTACCAAAAAAACTGCTGAAAATATTTATGTAAAACCTTAAATTATGTTACAAGAGATTTTATCTTTTTTTGAGCAAACACCACCCGTATTAGGGGCTTTATATGCCACTCTTTTTACTTGGGGGATGACCGCACTGGGTGCATCTTTTGTGTTTTTCTTCAAAACCATGAATCGAGCATTTTTGGATGGGATGCTTGGCTTCACAGGTGGCGTTATGGTTGCTGCGAGTTTTTGGAGCTTGCTCGCCCCTGGGATTGAAATGAGCCCAGGAGAGGGCTTTGTCAAAGTGATTCCAGCAGCTGTTGGTTTTGGTCTTGGGGCGCTATTTATCTTTGGTCTTGACAAGGTTCTTCCGCATCTTCACATCAACTTCCAAAAACCGGAAGGAGTAAAAACACCATGGCATCGATCAACACTTCTTGTTCTTGCCATTACACTTCACAATATTCCTGAGGGATTGGCAGTGGGCGTTCTCTTTGGGGGTGTGGCAGCTGGGTTGCCAGAAGCATCGATTGCAGGTGCAGTTGTACTTGCGATAGGTATTGGGATTCAGAATTTCCCAGAAGGGGTAGCTGTATCCATGCCCATGCGTCGACATGGGCTCAGTCGTTGGAAAAGCTTTATGTATGGGCAGTCTTCAGCAATTGTTGAGCCAATCGCAGCAGTTATAGGCGCATTGGCAGTGACCTTTTTTACACCTATACTTCCTTATGCCTTGGCCTTTGCTGCAGGAGCGATGATTTTTGTAGTTGTGGAGGAGGTGATTCCTGAAACAC
>CAJXBR010000037.1 GCA_913051755.1 uncultured Flavobacteriaceae bacterium | reverse complement strand
CCATCATCTTGAGTTCAGGAACAATTCCAATAACAGCTTGCATATCTGCTGCCATATCTGGGGGAAGGTCCATACTGTTACCCATTTGATCTACCTTCGCACCATCGGCATTCACGGTGACTGTAGCGAGCACGTTTCCACCCATTTTGACGATCTGTTTTTGCTCATCAGCTGTATAGATTGAAGTAGCTTCAATCTCATTGCCCATAAAGTTTGCGTTGTAGCTCACTTCAAGAGTGCCAATGGCGCTAAGGGTGTCTAGACCTCCGATTGCGTCGAGGTAGTTTGCCAAAATAGACTGCGCACTAACTCCTTCTGGTAACTCAAAAGAAGCTGGGCGATCGACAACATTTCCATATTTATCATAATATTTAACGGGAACGGTAGAACCATTAAATTCTACTTTCTCCAAGTTGTCTAACACCTCAGATGCTTTTCCAGTTACAACAATACGGGCTTGATCCACGAGAAAATATTTTTGAGCTGCACGCTGAACATCTTCTTTACTAACATTGTTAACTTTTTCCAAATAGGTTGTGTAAAAATCGTCAGGAAGCTCCTCGGTTTCAATTTCCAACGCATAGGAAGCAACGGTACTAGGTCGTTCTACGGCACGCACAAAACTACCCACGTATTTTGCCTTTGCCCGATTCAATTCCTCATCACTTACCACTTCTGTTTTCATACGATCGATTTCATACAATAACTCAACGACCGAACTGTCTACAACTGCATTCCTTACACTTGCACTTGCTCGAAAACGGCTTGCAGTATATTTGTTATTTCCAACACCTGAATAGGAACCATAGGTATAACCCTTGTCTTCTCTGAGATTCAAAAACAAACGAGCTTCACCACCACCACCCAAAATGCCATTGGCAATTAGTAGGGGGAAATAATCTGCATCTTTTTTACGCAAGCTTACTGTATTTTGAACTGACACTTCTGTTTGTACGGCATTTGGCATATTGACAAAGTCAATTTGTGTAGCACTAACATTTGTCACATCTGGGATAACATCAGGTGATAATTCTCCTTTTTTCCATTTGCCAAAGAGTTTCTTCACTTGTTTTTTCAGCGCAGTGGCATCTACATCTCCAACAATGACCAAATACGATTGATTAGGCACAAAGTAGCGTTTGTAAAACGCATCAACATCCGCCAGACTAACACTCTCAACACTCTCTTTGGAAACATACTCGCCGTAGGGGTGATCTTTTCCATAAGCAAGCAGATTTTCGACACGTCGAGCAGCGGTTGTTACGCTCTTTTCGCTGGACTTGATTCCATCAAGAAGGATATCACGTTCTTTGTCAAACTCTTCCTGTGTAAAGTTTGGGTTCAGTGCAGCATCAGCCATGAGCTCCAACACTCGGCCAAAATAGCGAGACAGTGAACTTGCACTCGCACTTTGTGACCCAAAATTGATAGTTGCTCCCATAAAGTCAACCTCCTCGTTAAAGCTATCTTTATCGATTGAAGTTGAGCCCTTCCCTAAAAGAGCACCAGTTAGTGAGGATACGCCAGCCAATTTACCTTCAGTGATTGGGGCATTATCCAAGGATAAACTCACGGCAG
This sequence comes from uncultured Flavobacteriaceae bacterium, assembly GCA_913051755.1. The sequence continues at coordinate 1,680 of CAJXBR010000037.1, read as the reverse complement.
CACGTGGCAGCTTGTTGTTTTCAACAATAAGAACTGTCAATCCGTTTTTCAGTGTAAAACGTTCGGGTTCTCCGAGTTGAATCACGGGTGCAGGACCAGATTGTGGCTGCTGACTGCGGTCAACTTGTGCAAATGCGGTGACTGTCAGCAATAAAAATAAGGTATTAAGGATTTTTTTCATGGTTAGTTTTCTTTGGTTTCAGGTAAATATTCAAGTACCAAACGCTGATTAGGATTTAAGTACTTATTGGCGACATCTTTAATTTCTTCTCTAGTAATAGAACGATAGATATCAATTTCGGTATTGATTAGATTCGTGTCATCATAGAGCATATAATAACGCGCAAGCGAATTGGCAATCCCTTCAACAGAAGCATTGGAACTGACAAATGCATTTTCAATTTTGTTTTGTAATTTTTGATAATCTCGTTCAGAAATCAATTGATCTTGAATTTTGATAATTTCCTCATCCATTTCGCTTACCAAGTCGTCTAGGGTGTTTTCACCAAGAGGTAATCCGAAAATGACATACATACTATAATCTTCTTGTGAAATGTTAAATGCACCTGTTTGCAATGCCATTTTTTTCTCGTCAACCAGCTTTTTATATAATTTCGAGCTTGGTCCGTCGCTGAGGTAAGTTGAAATCATATCCAAAACTTTGGAATCTCTTTCCGAAAAACCTGGCGTTCGATAAGCATTGATCACAGCAGGAATTTGAATGTTTGAGTCATATGCCGTAGCAGAAATGGCTTCCGTTATGGGATCATCCTTCTCGTAATTACGTTCGATATCGGCACCTCTAGGAATATCACCAAAATAGTCCTGAACCATCTTTTTTGTAGATGCAATATCAATATCACCAGCTACAACTAAAACCGCATTATTTGGCACGTAGAATTTTTTATTGAAGGCCAAAAACTCGTCAAGGGTTGCCGAGTCTAAGTGTTCCATTTCACCGATAGTCGTCCAACGGTAGGGGTGTTTGATGAACAAATTCTTTTTTACATTTTCAAGAAACTTTCCATAGGGCTGATTGTCAACTCGAAGCCGTTTTTCTTCTTTGACCACTTCATTTTGGGTATCAACTCCAATCTGGTTGATGATGGGGTGTAACATCCGCTCGGATTCCATCCAAAGACCAAGCTCAAGATTATTGGAAGGGAAAACTTCGTAATAATAAGTTCGGTCATCTGTTGTATTCGCATTATTTGTTCCTCCATTTTCTGTAACAATAGAAAACCATTGTCCACGTTCAATATTTTCAGTTCCTTCGAAAAGCAGATGTTCAAAAAAATGTGCAAAACCAGTTCTATCTGGTTGTTCGTCTTTAGCTCCTACGTGATACATGACAGAAGTTGTCACCACAGGGGCATTATTGTCTTGGTGAAGGATGACGTGAAGTCCGTTATCCAAATCGTATTCTTCAAATGAAACCGACTGGGCAGTGCAGTAAATCATTGGAAGAAAAAGTAGAAGTGCTATGTTCTTTAACATCATTATTGTGTTTTTGATTTTGAATTCGTGAATATACAAATTAAAGAAACTCCTTCCGTTCTACATTTGAAGATATAAAAATTGTGATATAAGCCGATAAGGTCGTATATTTGCACCCGCTAAAAAGCAAAATAAAATAGAAATGTACGCAATCGTAGATATAGCTGGGCAGCAATTTAAAGT
>CAJXBR010000036.1 GCA_913051755.1 uncultured Flavobacteriaceae bacterium | reverse complement strand
GGATATTAGCTTCAATAATTTTGGGGTTAGGGTTCATAATGTCTTTTGCTCGAATCGAACTCAGATCAGATGTTTTTTCTAAAACCCTACGGATGTCTCCATCCGTTATTATTCCACACACTTTTTCATTTTCAAGTACAGCTGTTGCGCCAACAAGCTTTTCTCCAATTTCAATGATGACACCACTCAAAGAAGAGTTGGGTTGTACAGCTGGAATATTTTTGCGATCAACAAGTGTTTCAACTTTTAGGTACAATGCTTTGCCAAGTGAGCCGCCAGGGTGAAATTGGGCAAAATTATTTTTGTCAAACCCACGTATTTCAAGCAAACAAATCGCAATTGCATCTCCCATAACAAGTTGGGCAGTGGTGCTGGTCATTGGTGCGAGGTTGTTTGGGCAAGCCTCTTTTTGGATGGCAACCGACAAAATATAATTTGATTCTTGTGTTAGAAAAGAATAAGGATTTCCTGTCATACCGATGATAATGTTGCCCATGGATTTGACTAGGGGGACCAAAGCCTTTATTTCGGGTGTGTTCCCACTATTTGAGATAAACAGAACAATATCCTCTTTTGCGACCATACCCAAATCACCGTGAAGCGCATCGGCAGCATGCATAAAAATCGATCGTGTGCCAGTAGAGTTTAATGTAGCTGTGATTTTCATACCAATCAACGCACTTTTACCAATTCCAGTGATGACAAGGCGTGATTTGGATTTGAAAATCAAGTCAATCACTTTCACAAAATCTTTATTGAGTTGATCTTGAAGTGCAGCGATTGCATTGCTTTGGTTGGTGAAACAGTCTTTAGCAGTATTTAGAATATCGATTTTTTTATCCAATAGTAAAAGATTCAGCTTGGTTTGAAAATTATGACGTATATTTAGTAGGCAAATGTACAAAATCGACTTTATAGGTTAATATGAGTTCCAGAGATTATAAGCTTGCGTCTTCATTAAAGCGCTTTTTTGGATTCTCCAGTTTCCGTGGTCTTCAAGAAGAAGTGATCGAAACCCTACTTTCAGGGAAAGATATCTTCGTTGTAATGCCTACTGGTGGAGGTAAATCCCTGTGTTATCAATTACCAGCACTTTTACTTGATGGAACAGCCATTGTAGTCTCTCCACTTATTGCTTTGATGAAAAATCAAGTTGATGCCATTCGTGGCATCTCCAAACAAGATGGTGTTGCACATGTACTGAATTCTTCATTGACCAAAGGACAAGTTCAAGTTGTGAAGGATGATATCACAAATGGCGTCACAAAATTGTTGTATGTCGCGCCAGAGTCATTGACAAAGCAGGACTATGTTGATTTTTTACGCTCTGTTCCCATTAGCTTTATGGCAGTTGATGAAGCGCATTGTATTTCAGAATGGGGTCATGACTTTAGGCCGGAGTACAGAAATCTGAGAGGGATTTTGGATCGTATAGATGAAAAGATTCCTGTGATTGGATTGACTGCCACTGCCACCCCAAAGGTTCAAGAAGACATATTAAAAAACCTTGGTATTACAGATGCCGTTACCTTTAAAGCATCTTTTAATCGACCAAACCTGTTTTATGAGGTGCTTCCCAAAACAGATCAGGTTGATCGTGACATCACATCATTTATCAAAAAGAATGAAGGCAAGTCAGGAATTGTTTATTGCTTATCTCGAAAACGAGTAGAAGAGTTAGCACAGATTTTGGTTGTCAATGGTATAAAAGCAGTTCCTTATCATGCCGGATTAGACAATAAACAACGCGTGAAGAATCAAGACATGTTCCTAATGGAAGATGTGGATGTTGTTGTTGCTACAATTGCTTTTGGTATGGGAATCGATAAGCCAGACGTACGTTTTGTCATCCACCACGATATCCCAAAAAGCATTGAAAGTTACTATCAAGAGACAGGCCGTGCTGGTCGTGATGGTGGCGAGGGCCATTGCTTGGCTTTTTATGCCTATAAAGACATTGAGAAGTTAGAAAAGTTTATGTCGGGAAAACCAATTGCAGAGCAGGAAATTGGCTTCGCTCTATTGCATGAAATGGTTGCTTACGCTGAAACCTCGATGTCTAGACGCAAGTTTATACTACACTATTTTGGGGAAGAATTTGACGATGTGAATGGGCCAGGAGCTGACATGGATGATAATGCAAGGAATCCAAAGCCTAAAAAAGAAGCGCAAAAGCAAGTCGAATTGTTACTGAAAGTCATTCTAGACACAGCACAACAATATCGTTTCAATGAGATTGTCAACATCCTTGTTGGGGTTAAGAATGCTCTTTTAGTGACTCGTCAGGTGGTTGAAAAAGAATTTTTTGGGATTGGTTCAAATGAGACCTTATCCTATTGGCGAGCACTTATCCGACAACTTCTAGTTGCTGAACTGCTAAAGAAGGAAATAGAAACCTATGGTGTTATCAAATTGACAGCTAAAGGGGAAGCGTTTCTTGTGTCGCCATACTCGTTTTTTATGACTGAAAATCATGAATATGAACAAACACAATCTACTACCCCTTCATCAAGTGGGGGTGGAACTGCAGTTTTTGATAAAAAACTGCATGAATTATTGATGATAGAGAGGAAGAGAGTTGCTGAGAAATCAGGTGTTCCGCCCTATGCTGTTTTTCAAGAAACATCGATAGATGATATGCTTTTTAAGTATCCTATCACTTTGGAGGAACTCAAAAACATCCATGGCGTTGGTGAGGGAAAGGCAATGAAATTTGGGCATTCTTTTGTAAAACTCATTGAAAAATATTGTAACGATAACGATGTTGTTCGGCCCCAAGACATAGTTATCAAAAGCACAGGTGCAAATTCTGCCCTCAAATTATACATCATTCAAAGTGTTGATCGAAAATTACCCCTAGAGGATATTGCCAATGCTAAGGGAAAGGACAGGACAGCATTTATAAAAGAACTCGAAACCATTGTATTTTCTGGAACAAAACTTGATATCAGTTATGAAATAGATTCGCTTTTTGACGAGGATCAGCAAGAGGATTTGAAAGAGTATTTTATGGAAGCTGAAAACGATGATATACAAGAAGCTTTTGAAGAGTTTGATGGTCATTTTGATGAAGATGACCTTCGTTTATTTAGGATAAAATTTATCAGTGAAGTCGCCAATTAACCTCTTTTCTTTTGTCTATATTTGCAGCCTAATAAATTGACATGAAAGACGGAATTTACGCTGCAATTCACACCCAAAAAGGTATCATTACCATTCAACTTCATTACAATGAAACACCTGCTACTGTAGGCAATTTCGTAGGTCTAGCAGAGGGGACTCTCCTCAACGAAGTGAAGGCAAACGGCACACCATATTACGATGGATTAAATTTTCATAGAGTGATACCTGATTTTATGATTCAAGGAGGATGTCCACAGGGAAGTGGAGTTGGAGGACCTGGGTATCAGTTTGATGATGAAATCAATCCCAATTTACGACATGATAAGCCAGGCATACTATCGATGGCCAACGCTGGTCCTGGAACGAATGGAAGTCAATTTTTTATCACACATGTACCCACGCCATGGCTTGACGGAAAACACACTGTTTTTGGTGCTGTAGTAGAGGGTCAATCGGTTGTTGACGCTGTCGATCAAAAAGATTGGATTGACAAAATAGAGATCAAACGCGTTGGGAAAGATGCAGAGGATTGGGATGCTATTGCAGCCTTTCATCAGTTCAACGAATTGGCGCAAAAACGCATAGAGGAGCAAAAGGAAAAACAAGCGAAAGAGCTTGAAAAAATCAGTAAGGGTTTTTCACAAACAGAAACTGGTTTGCGTTATAAAATTATACAAGAGGGGACAGGAGAACAAGCTTCTGCAGGTAAAAAAGTTTCTGTTCATTATAAAGGAGAACTTCTCGACGGCACTGTATTCGATTCATCTTACAAGAGACAGGAACCTATCGATTTTGTCTTAGGTCAAGGACAGGTCATTGCTGGTTGGGATGAGGGTGTTTCCCTTCTTAAAGTTGGGGATAAGGCTCGTTTTCTGATTCCTTCAGATTTGGCGTATGGATCAAAAGGTGCTGGTGGTGTGATTCCTTCAGATGCAGATTTATTATTTGATGTTGAACTGG
>CAJXBR010000035.1 GCA_913051755.1 uncultured Flavobacteriaceae bacterium | reverse complement strand
GGTTTTATACAAACTTGATATATTTGTGAAATGAAGCTAGCACATCGACTTCGCCATCAACTCGAACGTCATGGTTTTGAAGTCTGTTCTCGACTTGCAGATCGATTAGGTATGCGTGCAAGACCAGTGCGTTTATTTTTTATCTATATTAGCTTTTTCTCTTTGGGATTTGGATTTGCAGTTTATTTGGTCCTTGCTTTTTGGCTTCGTCTCAAAGATTTAATTTACACCAAAAGAACTTCAGTTTTTGATTTATAACCATTCCCTATGAAACGCATCATTTCAACTCTTATTTTCCTATTTGTATCTAGTTTTTCCTTTGCACAAGATACTGGTCTTGATGACCGAATCAATGAGGCATTTACACCTATAGCAGATTGGTGGGGCGCTGTTGTTTTGCATAATTTTCCAGGTACATCTATTCCTACGATTATTCTCTTGCTTGTTGGTGGAGCTTTGTTTTTCACGATTTATTTTGGATTTATCAACGTCCGTCGTTTTCCTTTAGCGATCAACGTTGTAAGTGGAAAATTTGATCATGTCGATCATCACGAAGTCGATAAAAAAGCAGATGTGAATGTCGCCGATGGGGATGCTGTTGATACGATTAAAGATGAGAACCAAGATGGAGAGGTTAGCCATTTTCAGGCCCTTGCCACTGCTGTCTCTGGCACAGTCGGAAATGGAAATATCGCAGGGGTTGCACTTGCCATTGCCATTGGAGGTCCTGGCGCTACATTCTGGATGATTCTTTGTGGACTGATAGGAATGTCAACAAAGTTTGTTGAGTGTACCTTGGGTGTCAAATACCGAGATGTTGGAGAAGATGGAACTGTTTATGGAGGCCCAATGTACTATTTGACAAAAGGTCTTAAAGATAGAGGATTTGCGCGTTTGGGCCGATTTCTTGCTGTCACTTTTGCCATACTTTGTATTGGTGCCTCTTTTGGAGGTGGAAACGCCGCTCAGTCAAACCAAGCTGCAATGCAGTTAGTGAGCTCATTTGGTATGGAAGGTGGGAGCGCACGAACAATCATTGGCATCTTGATGATGATTTTTGTTGGGATCATTATCATTGGTGGGATTAAAAGAATTGCCTCTGTTACAGAAAAAATAGTTCCTTTCATGGCATTGCTTTATGTGGGGGCTTGTTTGTATATTATATTCACAAACCTTTCATTTGTCGACAATGCTTTCGCAATGATTTTCACACAAGCTTTCAATCCCCAAGCAGGGTTGGGAGGGCTTTTGGGAGTGCTGATCACTGGATTTAGAAGAGCTGCATTTTCCAATGAAGCAGGTGCTGGTTCAGCATCAATTGCACACTCTGCTGTGAAAACCAAATATGCAGCATCAGAAGGACTGGTTGCTTTGCTCGAACCTTTTATTGATACAGTTGTAATTTGTACAATGACTGCATTGGTCATTATTATATTTAATGGCGACCAAACCATATTTAGTTATGGAGGTGAAAACGGTATTGTAATGATTGATGGGGTTAGAGCTGAAGGTGCTGCAATTACTGCCGCTGCATTTGCAAATTACATTTCTTTTTCTGGCCCATTTTTAACAATTGCAGTCGTATTGTTTGCAATTTCAACCATGATTTCGTGGTCATATTATGGTCTGCAATCTTGGATGTTTGTGTTTGGGAAAAGTAAAATTTCAGATTATACCTATAAGATATTATTCCTGTTATTTATCGTTATTGGAGCTGCTGGTGACATGTCTGCTGTTTGGACTTTTTCAGATGCCATGATTCTTGCGCTTGTTTTTCCAAATATGATAGGTTTGTTTTTCCTATTTCCAAAAGTCAAAGAGGAATTACAGAGATACCTCAAAGCTGTTCGTGCTTAAACACAAATTACTTACCGTATGCCCCAATTTTCGCAATGAACACGTCCACAAAGACGTGGACTTCTCTTTTTAATACTGCTATTTATTGTTGGACACCTGATACTTTTTTTGCCAATCAAAACCAACAACATTCAATAGCTATTAGTTCATTACCAGATCACTTGATTGCTAAGTGTGACTCTCTTTTAGCGCAACTGCAAAACAATGATACCATCTACCCCTTCAACCCCAATCGGCTGTCATCTTGACTGGCCTATCGTTTGGAATTACCAAAATCAATTGTTGACTCTATACAATCACGTGTGAGGAATTGCATCTATTTTCAAACAGCAAAAGAATTTAAAGAATATGTCGGTACGGTGGATAAGAAATTTCAAGAAATCAAGCATCTAATCCAATTCCCAAGTCCCCAAATACAATTAAAGTCAAATGCTCATAAAACTAAAACAAAAACAACTCAATACTGCCACAGCAGAAGACCTCGAATCAGTCTTTGGTATTGGTCCCACATTGGCAGATAGAATACTTACGACTCGCCAATCTTTACAAGGATTTTTGGTTAAAGACTAAGTCGGAGATATTTGGGGCATCGATCGTGGTACATTAACAAACCTTCGGAAGTCATTTGCCCTTGACTCTATACCCAATCATTCAATCGATATCAATACAGCTACGATTTCAGAGTTGGGAGCAAATCATTATATCAGTTATAGTTTGGCGAGTCGGATTGTGGCTTATCGTACCAATAGTTAAAACGAAATCAACTGGGATGCCATTGCCAATAAATTTGAATTAGATTCGATACACATTGCAAGAATTGCGTTATATTTGAAATAAAAATTTGCTTGAATGGATACATCTGTTTCACCTCATGATATGATCGTACAGACTACAGAAACAAAACAACTTGTCGCAGATTCGGCACGCGATTTTGCACATCAATTTATAAAACCTCATGTAATGGATTGGGATGAAGCCCAGCACTTTCCTGTCGAGGTGATGAAGCAAGCGGGTTCATATGGTTTTCTCGGAATGCTTGTTCCAGAAGAGTATGGAGGATCAGGACTTGGATACCACGAATACGTGGCAATGGTGCAAGAGATTTCCAAAGTTGACCCATCGATTGGATTGTCTATTGCAGCACATAATTCATTGTGTACAAATCATATTTTAAAATTTGGATCAGAGTCTCAAAAATCTCGTTGGTTGCCCAAATTGGCATCTGGTGAGTGGATTGGCGCTTGGGGTTTAACAGAGCACAATACAGGTTCTGATGCTGGTGGGATGAACTCAACTGCAGTTCAGGATGGAGATCATTGGGTGCTGAATGGTACAAAAAACTTTATCACACATGGCATCTCTGCTGATGTGGCCGTAGTGATTTTTAGAACAGGTGAAAAAGGTGATAGTCATGGCATGACTGCCTTTGTGATTGAACGTGGAACACCTGGACTTTCATCTGGTAAGAAAGAAGATAAACTCGGTATGCGTGCGTCAGAAACTTCTGAGCTGATTTTTGATCAGTGTAGGGTTCCTGATGAAAACCGACTTGGAGAATTGGGAGAAGGTTTTATCCAGTCTATGAAAATACTTGATGGCGGGCGTATTTCAATTGCTGCTCTTTCACTTGGGATTGCACGGGGTGCTTATGAAGCAGCTCTTCAATATTCTAAAGAGCGTGTTCAGTTTGGCAAACCGATCAGCAGCTTTCAAGGCATTTCTTTCAAACTCGCTGAAATGGCAACACAAATCGAGGCAGCTGAACTGCTAACCCAAAACGCAAGTCAACTAATCAATCAAGGCAAGAAGATGACAAAAGAAAGCGCCATTTGTAAGCTGTTTGCATCCGAGGCCTGCGTGAGCATTGCCAATGAAGCAGTGCAGATTTTTGGAGGATATGGTTACTCCAAAGAATTTCCAGTCGAGAAATTTTATCGCGATTCAAAACTCTGTACAATCGGAGAGGGAACCTCTGAGATTCAGAAAGTTGTGATTGCCAAGCAAATTTTAAAATAAACCGTTGTCAACTTGCAAATTAAACTTATATTTGCAGCCAACATTAAAGGAAGGAGGTCGTAGTTTATGTTAATAATACCAATCAAAGACGGAGAAAATATCGATCGCGCGCTCAAGCGTTTCAAAAGAAAATTTGATCGTACAGGAAAGATGCGCCAACTACGTGAACGCAAGACTTTTACGAAGCCTTCTGTTGCTCGTCGTGCTGTGATTCAAAAAGCACAATACATTCAAAAGCTTCGCGATAAAGAGGAAATATAAACCTGCAATTAAAGGACAAAAACATTGCACCGAACATGAGTTTTTATTAACTTGTGTTCGGTGTCTTAGTTTTTGCCTATGTCTCTTCCAAATTTTATCGAATATATTTCATCGGAAAAACGATATTCCTCACACACCCAAAATGCATATCAAAAAGATTTAGAAGAATTTTCCAACTATTGCAAGTCCCATTATCAACTCAACAGTCTCTCGTCTGTTGCGTATGTTATGATTAGGGAATGGATTGTTCACTTATCATCCTCAGGTCTAAAAAATCAAAGCATCAATAGAAAATGCTCATCCCTAAAAAGCTATTTTAATTTTTTACAAAAATTGGGAGAAATCGATCAGAACCCCATGCAGTTTCATCGTCAATTAAAAGCATCACCAAAACTGGTTGTTCCTTTGACTGAATCAGAATTTCGCATGGTGATTGAAATGTATGACAACTCCCATTTTGAAGGTGCTCGTGATGCGCTCATTTTAGAATTGCTGTACACCACTGGCATGCGACGTGCAGAGTTGCTTTCACTCACACTCGATGCCATCGACAGAAACAACCAACAGTTAAAAGTGGTTGGTAAGCGAAACAAAACGAGAATTATACCACTGTTGGCAAAAGTCATTTCTCAAATCGATATTTATTTGTCTTATCGCAATCTTATCGACCAAGATAAGCCGAGCGATTGGTTGCTCATCAACGCCAAAGGCAAAGCACTGAAGCCAGCAGACATATATAAGTGTGTGACGAACTACCTCTCCAAAGTATCGACAAAAGAGAAAATCAGTCCTCACGTATTGCGACACACATTTGCAACGCACTTGCTCAATCGTGGTGCTGACATCAACAGTATTAAAGAAATTTTGGGACATAAAAGCTTGTCTTCGACTCAAATCTATGCCAAAGTTCAACTCCCCAAAATGAAAAAGGATTATTTAACCGCCCATCCACGCGCCTAAT
>CAJXBR010000034.1 GCA_913051755.1 uncultured Flavobacteriaceae bacterium | reverse complement strand
AAGAGCGTAGTTATTCTCGCCATTTAAAATGGTGGTACTATGAGATTTACGAGCTATAGTCCAGCGCTCGACTTGCTTACCATTACATCTATCTCGCTGTCAATACCAGTCGACCCCGATGTGTTTCAATGAACTTACGCTTCGAAAGCGCGTTGCAAAAATAAAAATTTTTAAACTGTAGCCGAACTAAAGCGACGAAACTGTTTGATGAAGCCTATGCAAACGAGTCAAAAGAGCTTCCATAAGATCGAGAGGAAGCATGTTTGCGCCATCACTTTTTGCTTGTGTAGTATCAAAATGTGTTTCCATAAAAAAACCATCAACACCTGCTGCAACTCCTGCACGTGCCATGGTTTCTATCATTTCAGGACGACCACCTGTTACGCCACTCGCTTGATTGGGTTGTTGTAGCGAATGGGTCACATCCAAAATTGTGGGTGCGAAGCTTTTCATCACTGGAATTCCTCGAAAGTCAACAACCATGTCTTGATATCCAAACATAGTTCCTCGATCAGTAATCCAAACATTGTCGTTCGATGAGTCTGTGACTTTGCGAACGGTGTGCTGCATACTTTCAGGACTCATAAACTGCCCCTTCTTTAGGTTGACATATTTTCCTGTTTTTGCAGCAGCGACAATTAAATCGGTTTGACGAACCAAAAAGGCAGGAATTTGAAGTACATCAACATATGCTGCTGCTTTTGCTGCGTCACTTACCTCGTGAATATCAGTCACTGTTGGAACGCCGAATTCATGCCCTACTTTTTGTAATATCTTAAGTGCTTTTTCATCACCAATTCCTGTAAAACTGTCAATCCGACTTCGATTTGCTTTCTTAAAACTTCCTTTAAAAATGTAAGGAATACCAAGTTGATCAGTGATTTTGACCATATGCTCTGCAATGCGCAGTGCCATTTCCTCTCCTTCGATAGCACAAGGCCCTGCAAGGAGAAAAAAAGAATTTTCAGATGATAATCGATCTTCAAATGTTTTCATATTGCAAAAATAAGGATTTAGGATTTGCTTGAGAAACCAATTTACTCGATTTAAAAAATGTACATTTGCGCCCATAAAATTGGAAATGGAAAACATCCGAAATATTGCGATTATCGCACACGTCGATCATGGGAAAACAACTCTGGTTGACAAAATTCTTCATCACTGCCAACTTTTTCGAGAAAACGAATCGAAAGGGGACTTGATCCTCGACAACAATGACCTGGAGCGTGAGCGTGGGATTACAATTTTATCAAAAAACGTTTCTGTTCCTTTCAAAGGGAATAAAATCAACATCATCGATACCCCTGGCCACGCAGATTTTGGAGGTGAGGTTGAGCGTGTTCTCAACATGGCAGATGGTGTTTTATTACTTGTTGATGCCTTTGAAGGGCCCATGCCACAAACGCGCTTTGTGCTGCAAAAAGCCATCGATTTGAAACTTAAGCCTATCGTTGTTATCAATAAAGTCGATAAAGAAAACTGTACGCCAGAGGAAGTTTACGAGGCTGTTTTCGATTTGATGTTTGATTTGGGCGCAGAGGAATGGCAGCTTGATTTTCCAGTGCTGTATGGCTCTGCAAAACACAATTGGATGTCTGATGATTATCAAGTCAAAACAGATTCTGTTGAGCCATTGCTCGATGCTGTAATATCACACATTCCCTCTCCCAAAGTTGAAGAAGGAACGACGCAAATGCTTATCACATCTTTGGATTATTCATCATTTACAGGAAGAATCGCCATTGGACGTTTGCATCGCGGTGTGCTAAAAGCATCTAATTCAGTCTCATTGGTAAAAAGAGATGGGTCTGTTATAAAGTCGAAAATCAAGGAGTTGCTTGTCTTTGATGGTTTGGGCAGGAAAAAAGTTGAGGAGGTAACTGCTGGAGATTTATGCGCTATTGTTGGCCTAGACAATTTTGAAATAGGCGATACGATTGCAGATGCCGAAAATCCAGTGGGTTTGCCTACGATATCTATAGATGAGCCTACCATGAGTATGCTATTCACCATCAACGACTCACCATTTTTTGGGAAAGAAGGCAAGTTTGTTACCTCTCGCCACATCAAAGACAGATTGGAGAAAGAGCTGGAGCGAAACCTTGCGATGAGATTAGAAGAAACAGATACTGCTGATAAGTTTATTGTGTATGGGCGAGGAGTTTTGCATTTATCAGTTCTGATTGAAACCATGCGAAGAGAGGGATATGAACTTCAAATCGGACAACCACAGGTGATTATTAAAGAGATTGATGGGAAAAAGTATGAACCGATTGAGGAACTCACGATCGATTTACCTGAAGATGTTTCAGGAAAAGCTGTAGAAATGGTTACAACTCGAAAAGGTGAGATCGTAGCGATGGAGCCAAAAGGGGGGAGAATGCTTTGTTCGTTCAAAATACCCTCAAGAGGGATCATTGGCTTGCGAAATCAGTTGCTGACTGCAACAGCAGGAGAAGCAATTATGAATCATCGTTTTATCGTATTTGAATCTTATAAAGGTGATATTCAAGGTCGTATCAATGGCTCTTTAATTTCCATGGAAAAAGGCACTGCTATTCCTTATTCTTTAGATAAACTACAGGACCGAGGTAAGTTTTTTATTTATCCTGGAGAGGAGATTTACACTGGTCAAGTGATTGGTGAGAATTCACGTGCTGATGACTTGGTAGTTAATGTAACCAAGACCAAAAAACTCTCAAATGTTCGTGCAGCTGGTTCGGATGATAAAGTCAAGTTAGCGCCACCTATTCGTTTTAGCCTTGAAGAAGCACTAGAGTATATTCAAAAAGATGAATATGTAGAAGTCACGCCAAACTCCCAACGACTGCGAAAAATCTATTTAGACGAAAACGAGCGAAAAAGACGAGAAAAACAACTCGGGTAATTTATTGTGTAAATTTGCGTTTTTAATCATAGCATGAAAGAATTTAAGATTGAGCGATATGATGATTCCTTGAGCCAAATGTGGGATGATTTTGTTGGCACATCCAAGAACGGAACTTTCATGCTCTCTCGTAAGTTCATTGGCTACCATCACGATCGTTTTAAAGATTCATCTCTGCTCGTTTTTAAGAAGACAAAACTCATCGCTGTTTTTCCCGCCAACAGTAAAGAAAACACTATTTATTCTCATCAAGGTTTGAGTTATGGGGGATTGATATTACCAAAACAAATTAAACTTAAAGATGTTTTGACTGTATTTGGTGAAATATTAAAGTATTACAACCAAAAAGGGTTTTCAAATCTACTCATCAAGCAAATTCCAAGGCTTTATCATCTATATCCCTCAGATGAAATCGAATATGGCTTATTTGTTTGTAAGGCTGATCTTTATCGAAGAGATGCTGCAATTTGTTTACGGCCATCATCATTTGCACCTAATGAAAATCGAAAGCGAAAAATCAAGTCTGCCAGCGCACATAACTTCCAAATTCGTGAGACTGACAATATGAAACCCTTTTGGAATGAGGTATTAATTCCCAATCTACAGATCAGCCATGGGGGTACTCCTGTGCATTCTCTACAAGAAATTCAATTTTTAAAGGATTCTTTTCCAGAGAATATCAAGCAATATGATATCTATGAAGGAGATAAAATTATAGGCGGAACGACTCTATTTAATTCCAATAAAACTTCCTTGGCACAATACATTTCTGCAACGCCCTATGGAAAATCGACGGATGCTTTATCTTCTTTATTTTCAACGATTATAGCAAAAGAAAGTGCTGGCTTCGAATACTTTAGCTTTGGGCACTCCAACGATAACAATGGTCGTGCGCTGAACCAAACACTGAGTTACTGGAAAGAAAGTTTTGGTGGCAGCACAATGACACATGATTTTTATGATGTTCAGACATCAAATTATGTCCTTATTGAGCAACTAGTCGAGTGATGATTTCAAAAGGATCATTATACACAGTTCTAAATGGTGTTGCGCAGCTTGTCAAAGCGATTTCTACACTAGTTATCAATAAAGTTGTCGTTATCTTCTTAGGTCCATCAGCCTTACTTTTTGTTGGAAACCTAAAAAGCGTACTGTCGATTCTTCAGCAAATCAGTGGAGCGGGTATTTATGAGGGTGCTGTAAAGTACATCACAGGAGAGTATAAAGATCGTCCGACATTCATCCTGCAAGCATCTTTATCGCTGATGCTTATTGGGTTTCTCATTTCTATCGCTCTTTATTTCGTCTTTTCTGACCAGCTATATGTACTATTACAATTGAGTGAAAATGATAGTAATCTTCATCCTTGGTTGGCCTGTGGACTCCTCTTGAGTTTACTCTGTTTTGTATTACATACCTTGATGCAATCTTTTTTTCATGGATTAAAATCGTATAAAATCATCGTTCGCTCAACTTTAATTTCTTCTCTATTGACCCTAGGCCTTTCGATTCTATTAATATACTATTTCAACACTTTGGGACTTATGGTAAGTGTATTTATTCCTAGTGTGAGTTTGTTGCTGACCTACCTATTTCATTTTCGCAGCGTATTGTCTTTTGGTCGGATGCTATTTGGCAAACCTTTTCGATTTCATATTTTTAATCCCATCTTGTCTTTTACAGGGATGTCAGCTGTTGCGGCCATGGTTTTCCCATCTATATTAATTGTCATTCGAATCTTGCTTGTCGACCATGTAGGGGTTCAGCTCGCTTCCTATTGGGAGGGGTATAGCAGACTGTCTCTATTTATCAGTAGTTTGGCGATTTCATCAATATCTTTGTATTATTTACCTAAGCTTGTTGAGGCCAATACTGTAGAAGGCTTGTTTAAGGTTGTGCTTTGGGGGTTCAAATTTCTTGCTATTGTTGCATTGCCAGCTATGATCATTATCTTGTTATTGGGTAGTTATATTATTCCTTTGCTGTACTCCTCGAGCTTTTTAGAAACGATTTTCCTTTTAAAGTGGGAGTTGCTGGGCACCTTTTTAAAGCTACTTTCCTTTTCTGTTTCGTTCATTATGATTGCCAAAAAATTGACAACAGTTTTTGTAATTTCAGAATTGATTTCAGGGCTTTTGTTTTTGGGATTGAGTATGTTTTTTATCGATAAATATGGGGTTGTTGGTGCGTCAATTGCTTTTGCGGGAACCTACTTCATCTATTTGTTGTGGTCGATCATTTACTTTGGAAATCGATTCAAATTTTTCGAAAGAGATTAAAGAACTTTCGTGCCAAATGATTCTGGCTAGATAAGAAATACACAAAATTGCGCAGTACTGGTTGGCGAAATGGCTTGTAGTGCTTGCGGCCTGATTTTTTGTCACTCGTCAAGCTGGCATTGTGAAGCATTTGTTTCTCATGAACTAGATAAATTTTTTCAATTTCGTCTTTAGAATAATTATATTTTTTAGCAAAATACAGCATCACTTTTAAACCAGATTTGTTGTGTTTTGAATGAGATTCTCTGTGTTGTCTGTAAACACTTAACTGGGAATTAACAAATCCAAAATCAG
>CAJXBR010000033.1 GCA_913051755.1 uncultured Flavobacteriaceae bacterium | reverse complement strand
GTTTCCATATTTATGTCTCCCTTGAATGTTCATGTCACTCGCTATCCAGCAAGTGGAGAAATTGTTTATAGCAAATATCACCCTGGGAAATATTTAGTCGCTTGGCATCCAAAATCATCAGAGCTAAATGAAAGAACGACAATTGTCATAGACAATCCTTTTTTTGGGTCTGTCCTGTATCGCCAAATCGCTGGAGCAGTTGCTCGACGCATCGTAAATTATGCGCAAAAAGGAGATGCTGCTGTTCAAGGTCATGATGCAGGTTTTATCAAATTTGGTTCTCGAATTGATTTGTTTTTACCACTAGGAACCAAAGTGAATGTCAGTTTAAATGAACGTGTTAAAGGAGGTGTAACATTAATATGTGACTCATGAACGATCTGATTGTCAAAACAACTGACTTTGAGATAGCTGTGGCTTGGGTAACAGAAAATTTTATGTCCATTCCCAAAGATGATCTGCTTCGCCTGTATGCATTTTATAAGATTGCAAATGGGATGGGCCATGAACCAAACAACAGTCAACCCATTGTAAGTGCATTTAAAGTCAACGCCATTATGCAGGCAACTCATTTGTCGAGTGACACAGCAAAAAAAGAGTATTTGGGGCTGGTCAATAAACTCAAACAAAAGGATTAGCCATGTAGTTTGACGATTTGCTGCTCGATTTGACTGATTTTTTCTAAGGCGTCACTTTCCTTTTTTCTTTCAATTTGGACAACCTGCTCAGGAGCATTATCTACAAAATGAGTGTTGCTCAACTTACTTTGCACACCCACCAAAAATCCTTTTTGATAGTTTAATTCCACTGTAAGTTTGGCAATCTCCTCCTCCAGATTTTCAACAGAAAATGGGAGATAATAAGCTGCAGTCCCCACACGAAATGGCAATAATTGCTGGGGTAGGTCTTTGACGACTTGAAAAGAGTCAATATTTGCCAATTTAGAAATTACATTTTCATAATATTCTGCTTGTGAAGATGTTTCCAGCAGTTGCATAGGTACTTTAGTGGAGATGTTTTTTTGCTTTCTAATCGATCTAATCGAAGTAATCATTTCCATGGTATGTGAGAACACCGATAGAGTATGATCATCTATTTCTGATGCAGAAGGCCAAGAAGAAACGACAAGTGCTTCCTCTTTTGAACGATCATTAATAGTGTGCCAAAGCTCCTCGCTTAAAAACGGCATAAATGGGTGAAGCAATCTCAAATTATTTTCAAAAACCTCTATTAATTCTGTATGGGTTTGAGCATCAATAGGACTGCCATAAGCAGGTTTGATTAGCTCGAGTAACCATGAACAAAAGTCATCCCATATCAATTTATAAATACACATGAGTGCATCCGAAATTCTGTATTTAGAAAAATGATCATTGACTAAATTTAGTTCTTTTTGAAATTTGCTTTTGTACCAAATCAAGCTTTGTTTGGCTGTGGCATCCTGTGGTCGTAAGTCATCGATTTCCCAGCTCTGAATCAAGCGATGAGCATTCCAAATTTTATTGGCAAAATTCTTACCCTGCTGACAAAGTGCTTCATCAAAAAGCAAATCATTCCCAGCTGACGAACTCAATAATAACCCAACGCGAACACTGTCAGCACCATATTTTTCTATCAATGCTAGTGCGTCTGGTGAATTTCCCAATTGTTTGGACATCTTACGCCCTTGACTATCACGCACCAATCCTGTGAGATATACATTTTGAAAAGGCTGCTGATTTCGAAAAGCATAGCCCGACATCAACATACGAGCAACCCAGAAAAATAAAATATCAGGACCTGTTACCAAGTCTTGTGTTGGATAGTAATATTGAATTTCTTCATTCTCTGGAAAACGAATTCCATCAAAAACAGAAATGGGCCACAACCAAGATGAAAACCAAGTGTCGAGTACATCTTCCTCTTGCCTTAAATCCTCTTCTTTTAAAGAAGGGTTTTTGGTCTTTTTACGTGCTTTTTCCAAAGCCTCTTCTTTGGTAATCGCAACGACAAAATCTTGTTTGCCAGGCCCATAATAATAGGCAGGGATCTGTTGCCCCCACCACAATTGACGTGAAATGTTCCAATCTCGAGTATTGGTCATCCAGTGGCGATAAGTATTCATGAATTTTTTTGGAAACAATTGAACCGTACCATCTTCAACAGCTTTGAGTGCAGGTTTGGCAAGTTCTTCCATTTTCAAAAACCATTGATCCGAAAGCCTTGGTTCAACAACTGCTTTGGTTCGCTCTGAAAGCCCAACTTTATGGGTGTGAGATTTTGTTTCTAATAGGTTTCCTGATGATTTTAATTCGGCAACCACCAACTTTCGCACATCAAATCGATCTTTACCCTCGTAATGCAAACCCTCTGCATTGACTGTACCATTGGGGTTGAAAATATCAATAAATTCCAGGTTGTGTTTGTCACCCAACATCTTATCATTTTCGTCATGAGCAGGTGTTATTTTTAGGCATCCTGTACCAAACTCAACATCGACATAGGTGTCTGTGATGATTGGAATCTCTCTTTTTACAATTGGAACAATTACTTTTTTACCATGAAGATGCGTAAATCGTTCATCGTCGGGATGCACAGCAACAGCTGTATCCCCCATAATTGTTTCTGGTCGTGTAGTGGCAATGGTTACTGTCTCATTGCTATCGACAAGTCGATATTCGATGTAATACAGTTTACCTTGTTTTTCCTCATACACCACTTCTTCGTCGGAGAGTGTAGTTTGTGCTTCTGGATCCCAGTTTACCATTCGAAAACCTCGATAGATAAGACCACCCTCATACAGGTCAATAAAAACCTGTAAGACAGATGCTGTCATTTCATCATCCAATGTGAATTTGGTTCGATTCCAATCACATGAGCAACCAAGTTTTTTAAGCTGATCTAAAATAATACCACCGTGTTCATTTGTCCAGTCCCAAGCATGTTTTAAGAACTCCTCACGACTAAGGTCTTCTTTTTTTACACCTATATCTGCCAACTTTTGCACGACTTTCGCCTCAGTAGCGATAGAGGCATGATCAGTGCCAGGAACCCAACAGGCGTTCAACCCTAGCATTCGTGCACGTCGGATGAGTACATCTTGCAAAGTGTTATTCATCATGTGCCCCATATGCAAAACTCCTGTTACGTTGGGTGGAGGAATGACAATGGTGTAAGGTTTACGAGAATCAGGAGTAGAATGAAAATAATCGTTTGCCAACCAATAGGCATACCATTTTTCAGCAATCTGCGTGGCGTTAAATTTGTTGGGAGAACCCATCAAGAAGTCAGTTATTTTTTGTGTTACAAAAGTAGCTAACAAAAAATGATTAAAAAAGCTATTGCTAATCTGATGAAAAAATTTTTATCTTTATGCAAAAGATCCATATCATGAAAAGCTACACATATATTATCGCAGTTGTATTCTTTATATCCTACTTTAATTTATCTGCACAGGCTGAAATTACATTCGAAACTGATGTGATAGATTATGGCACAATCAAAAAAGGAGATGATGGACTTCGTGAATTTAAATTCACAAACACTGGATCTACTCCATTACTAATAACGCAAGTTCGATCGTCTTGTGGGTGTACAATCCCAAAAAAGCCAACAGACTCCATCATGCCAGGAACTGAGGAGGTGATTGAAGTAAAGTATGACACCAATCGAGTTGGTCCTATTCGTAAAACCATATCTGTTAGTTCCAATGCTGTGACTCCTGTGGTCGCATTGCAAATCAAAGGTTTGGTCGAAGAACTTGAGGAGGAAGAATAACCACAATAGCCAAGCTTTTTAGACTTTTTATCGAACTTCATAGAAGTAAATTTTGCATCTTTGCAACAAATTTGACAAATGCCTAAAATTTCGTTAAAAGGGAAGAATCTACCAACTTCTCCCATTCGAAAATTATCGAAGTATGCATCAGATGCAAAGGCCAAAGGAATCGATGTCATACACCTAAATATTGGTCAGCCTGATATTGAAACCCCTGCAAAAGCACTTCAAGCGATTCAATCTTTTGATAAAAATGTGTTAGCCTATGGTCCATCTGAGGGGTCATTGGCATATCGCCAAAAAATGTGTTCGTACTTTGCAAAACACAACATCGAAGTGCAGCCAGATGATATTTTGGTCACAACAGGCGCTAGTGAAGCGATTATAATGACCTTGGACTGCATCACCAACGAGGGTGATGAGCTTATTATTCCAGAGCCCTTTTATGCAAATTATGATACGTTTGCTGCTGCATGTGGCGTGAAGGTTGTGCCTATATCATCGACAATTGATAGCAATTTTTCATTACCTCCAATTGATGTAATCGAAGGAAAAATAAATGCAAAAACACGAGCGATTTTTATTTGTAATCCAAACAATCCTACTGGGTATGTATATTCAAAAAAGGAGCTCAATGATTTAGCAACCCTAGTAAAAAAGCATGACTTGTTTTTAATCGTCGATGAAGTGTATCGTGAATTTATATATGATGGGGCAGTCCATCACTCTGTCTTAACGATTTCGGGAATTGAAGAGCATGCAATTCTAGTGGATTCCATGTCAAAAAGATACAGCATGTGTGGTGCAAGAATTGGTTGTTTGGTGTCCAAAAACAAAGAGGTTATGGATGCTGCGCTAAAGTTCGCACAATCCCGACTCTCCCCTCCTACTCTGGGGCTACATGCCTCCGAAGCTGCCATGGATGAACCACTGAGTTATCTTGATGAAGTCACGAAAACATACCTTGAGAGACGAAACACCTTAGTTGGATTACTCCAACAGATTCCAGGGATAACTGTCAGCGTTCCTGTAGGGGCTTTCTACTGTCTTGTGCAGCTACCTGTTGAAGATACAGACGTGTTTGCCAAGTGGCTATTAACCTCCTTCAATCACAATGGGAAAACAGTCATGGTAGCACCTGCATCGGGGTTTTATGGTGATCGCAGTCTCGGAAAATCTTTGATTCGAATTGCATTTGTACTCGACATTGAGCGGTTGAAAAAAAGTGTCATTATCCTTGAAAAAGCACTAGTGGCCTATCCTCATACCTTGACATTAAAAGAGCATTCATGATTAGGCAAGGCGTTTCGCTCAAAACCTATAATAGTTTTGGAGTAGTCGCCAAAGCTGCCATGTTTGCAGTTGCAAAAAGTAAAGAAGACCTACAATTGATTCTTAAAGATGAGCGTTTTCATTCGGCTTGGATTTTAGGCGGTGGAAGCAATACAGTGTTTTGCGATACCCCAAAACAACCCATTATCCACGTCGATATTGCTGGTATCAAAATTATTGAAGAGGACAACGAAGATGTTGTGATCAACGTTGGTGCAGGTGTCAACTGGCACGAATTGGTGTTATGGTCTTTGGAGCAGGGGTTTGGAGGTCTTGAAAACTTATCCTTAATCCCTGGAAATGTTGGTGCTGCTCCGATTCAAAATATTGGTGCCTATGGCGTTGAGCTTCAAGATGTTTTTGAGAAATGTTCATTCATTTACAGAAACAATCAAATCATAGAAACATTTGATAAAGCAGCATGCAAATTTGGCTA
>CAJXBR010000032.1 GCA_913051755.1 uncultured Flavobacteriaceae bacterium | reverse complement strand
GCTAAGCGATTTCGACAATGATTGTAAAAACATATTGTTAAAACAAATCGATGATATTCTCAATAAGTCATACATTTACCGATTGAAAATCAAAGGGAATTTTGAGCAAAAAGTTGAACCGATGAAGAGAGTAACTGAAAATCTAATAAAATAACATGATTAAAACGGATATCGTTATCATAGGAGCAGGTCCTGTTGGTTTATTTGCTGTATTTGAAGCGGGATTGATGAAGCTTAGATGTCACCTAATTGATGCTATTCCACAAGCTGGAGGTCAGCTATCTGAAATATACCCTAAAAAACCAATATATGATATTCCTGGCTACCCCACTGTCTTAGCAGGAGAATTGGTGGACAAACTAATGGAGCAAGCTGCTCCTTTTAAGCCTGGTTTTACGCTTGGCGAGCGTGCAGAAACCATCGACGAATTACCAAATGGAAACTTTGTCGTTACGACAAGCCAAGGCACCAAACACGAGGCTCCTGTTGTTATGATTGCTGGGGGGTTAGGAAGTTTTGAACCTCGGAAACCCATGATTGAAAACCTGACTGATTTTGAACAAAACGGGGTAAATTATATCGTTAAAGATCCAGATCAATACCTAGGAAAAGAAATCATTATTTCAGGTGGTGGTGATTCTGCGTTAGACTGGGCGATTTATTTTGCAGAGAAAAATGGCTTTGTTCATCTTGTTCATCGCTCTAATCGGTTTCGAGCACACAAAGACTCTGTTGCAAAGGCATATGAACTCGAACAACAGAGTAAACTAAAACTCTACACTTTTTCTGAAGTCAACAAATTAGAAGGTAAACATAAGCTCGAGAAAGTAATCCTCAAAACCAAAGATGGAAACATCCCAATTAAAACTTCTTTATGGTTTCCACTCTTTGGACTATCACCAAAGCTAGGTCCCATCACAGATTGGGGCTTGGAAATTGAAAAAAATGCCATTGTTGTTGACACCTTTGACTACCAAACCAACCGATCAGGTGTTTTTGCAATTGGAGATGTAAACACTTATCCAGGAAAGTTGAAATTGATTTTGTGTGGGTTTCATGAAGCAACACTTGCTGTTCAATCGGCATATAAACAAATCAATCCTGATAAAAAATTTACATTAAAGTATACAACCGTTCAAGGAGTCGAAGGGTTTGATTAATTTCAATGACCAGTTGTGAGTGATATCAATATAACAGTTACAGATCGAGAAGGAGTGTCCCACCAGCTCACTGCCCCTACTGATATTAATATGAATTTGATGGAAGTGTGCAAAAGCTATGATCTTCCTGTTGAAGGGGTTTGTGGTGGCATTGCAATGTGTGCATCTTGTCAAATATATGTACACACTGAACAGCATTTTGGTGAGCGCAACGACGAAGAAGAAGCAATGCTCGACGAGGCCTATCACGTTAAATCGAATTCACGATTGGGATGTCAAATTCCCATCTCAAGTGAACTGGAGGGTGCAACATTCGAGCTCGCCCCAGAGGAGCCATAGCGCTTTGCCAAAAAAGCTTCAATACGCTGACGAGAGTTCTCCCTTATATCTTTCCAAAAAATAGTAATATCAGCAAAATGATAATCCTTAACAAATGACAACCAAAATCGCTTTGGCACTTTTGGCGTTCTAGTCCAGATCATTCCATCGATGATATCAATTTTAACACTCTTTGGGTATAGCTTTTCATCATAGAAAGTGAGCCCCTTGTGCTGATCATAACTAGATGTTTTTTGATCATCCCAAGTGATTGGATTGGTGGTCAGACTACCTTTATACCACTGTTCATAGTCATCAGGCAAGTAGTTTCGTTTGTAGGTATTCCAGGTTACAAACCCACCTGTTTCATCTGGCTTTGTCATAAAAGGAATGCTTTGAAAATAGTCATCCTTTACAGCTATACCAACCAAATAAGCTGCCACCAGCTGATTTTGCAGCGGTTGATCTTCAAAAAAATCTTTTAGCAGTTGACCCGCATGTAGTGTTCCTTGGCTGTGCGATACAATTAAGATTGGACGGCCATAGTTTTCATGCTTTAAATAGTGTTGAAAAGCAGACTTTATATCTCGATATGCCGATTGTAGGGCAGCATCTCCTCCTACTAGTTTAAATTTTTGCTGAAATGAGCGAATGTGCGCATCACGATAAAAAGGCGCAAAGGTTCGCCCAAGTCCATACCAAGCCGAGCATTGGTATTTAATCGCAGTGTTTAAGGTTGCTTGACGATAATTTTTATCCAGAACATCACCATGCCAAGAGTTGTCTTTTGGACTTGTAGTGATGGTTGGATGGATATAAAAAATATCTACATCATAAGGGTTCCCATCTGAATTCACAAAATCGAGTTGTGAGGGCGTGTTTTGAGGATGTACAGCCCAATTCTCCAAATCTGAATAGTCAAGCGGAGCAGTGATGGGCTGATAAATAGAGCTCAAATATCGCTTTGAACATGATTGGAACAGTAATAATGAAATGAGTAAGGTTAGGTAGTTAAATTTCTTTTTCATAATGCAAATATCAATAATTTGAATATATTGCTAAAAATTGCTCAAATGACATCAAAAAATAATATTTCTGTTCTGTTCTGCTTGATTTTTTCATTTTATATTTTGTCCTGCACTAAAGACAAAATAATTGTAGTGGAAGCAGAGCCAAAAAGCGGTTCGAATGTGGCTGGCACAATCACTTTTTCAGAAGATGGTGATCAAGTTATTATGAATGCTGTATTCACAGGGCTAAAACCAGGATCACACGCCATTCACCTACACGAGTTTCCCGATTGCTCTTCTCCAGACGGTAAGTCAACAGGTGGGCATTGGAATCCAACATTTGAGAATCATGGCGCTTGGGGAAATGAAACAGGTTTTCACAGAGGAGATATCGGAAATTTTGAAGCTGATGAAAATGGTGAAGCGACCATTAGTTTCGAAACAGATCTTTGGTGTATAAACTGTGATGATGAAACCAAAAACATTATTGGTAAAGCAGTAATTGTCCATCAAGGGCAAGATGATTTTGTCTCACAGCCCTCCGGAGCTGCTGGTTCAAGGGTGAGCTGTGCAGGGCTGATTCAATAACTCAAGACCACTCACGCTTTTTGTTTTCAGACTCGTAGGCCTTTAATTCTTTTTCAGGAATTACCTTCATCATTGAAGGATGTTGCTCGATGGCAAACTGTAGTTTTTCTACAATCTCATCTACGCTTTCATTTTCGTAATCAATCTCGAGTGGCTGTTTGATTTCCATCGATTGCAAAATCCCTCGTTTCTTTATAAAAATGCCTTTTTTGTCAAAAGAACGTCTAAAACCATCAATCACTATGGGAACAACAATAGGCTTATAAGTTTTGATAATGTGGGCTGTACCCCTTCGTATGGGCTTAAATGGAGTTGTAGTGCCTTGTGGAAAAGTAATCACCCAGCCATCATCCAATGCAGTACCTATCTTTGAAATATCACCCAATTTCACTTGACGTTTGACATCCTTTCCCTTTTCTCTCCAGGTTCTCTCAATTGAAACCGAACCTGTATAGGCAAGGATTCTGGGAAGTATGCCGGATTGCATGGTTTCCTTAGCAGCAACGAAGTAGATGTTGAGTTTTGGCTTCCATAAATAACCCAGGTTTTTGAGGGTGTCTTGCCTCCCTGATAAACTGGCATTAAACACATGAAACATCGCTACAACATCAGCAAAGTATGTTTGATGGTTTGAAACAAAAAGAACGTTTCGTTCGGGAAGATTTAGGATATTTTCAGAACCCTCAATTTGAAGTTCATTAAAACCCTGATATCTTCGATGACTTATCATGCCAAAGATACGAATTAGCCATGTTTTTAGAATATCATAATGACCAAAGGGGTTTCTTTTAAACACTATAAATTTTTATCAAATGTACAAAGGATTTATTTTTGGACTAGAGATAATATCGACTTTATTTCTGCCAACATCATGGCTGTCGCTCCCCAAACGATGTTATCTGACAAGATATATATAGGGACTTCAACGCCATTACTCCCCACCTGACTCGAAAAACCACTGTTTGTATTGAGGAGTTCATGCGCAGAAACTGGAATGACTTCTTGAACTTCATTGGCATCAATCATCAACTCAGTTTTACCCTCTGTATAGCCCAAAAAGCAATCGACCAAAAAACGACTTGGGGGAATATATAGGGGTGTCAATTCTTTAATAAGCGTAACATCCTTTGCTGAAATACCAATTTCCTCTTGAAGCTCACGTTTTGCAGCATCCCAAGGGCTTTTGTCAGTCGACTCCATTTGACCACCTGGAAAACCAATCTGATTGGAATGAACCCCAGGGTATGTTGATCGTCGGATGAAATAAAAAAAAGTCTCATGATCAATGCCTTCATGGAACAAACAAACAACTGCTGCTTTTTTTGGATTATTAATTGGCTTCTCTATTAGTTGTTTTCGAAATGGTGGAGCCATCGTCAGTTGTTGCGCAAGTCCAGGTAAATTCATTTCACGTATTTTTGGTAAAAATTCTAAAAATGAATGAAATTGCATAATAGATATATCCTTTACTATTTTGGCTTCTTACTTGTGCTGGGCTGTGTTACAAAGCCAAGTACAAAACCCGCACCCAAAGCGCCAACTCCTGTACGTAAAAATACCAATATCGTTGAAGTAAAACATAAAAAAGAAGATTTTGTTTTAACAGATGACAATGCGATTCCCTTTTTCTTTGAATATGCAAAAAAGAATCTTGAAAATCGATTGAAAATTGAAACAGATTATGGGAATTTTAGCATTGAACTCAGTAAAAAAACGCCTTATCACAGAGCAAACTTTATTTATTTGACAAAAGAAAAATACTTTGATGGCACTTTTTTCCACCGTGTCGTGCCTGATTTTATTATTCAAGGTGGTAATTCAGACCATAAAAGTACTTCACAAAAAAGAAGACACATCGGCAAATACCTACTCCCACCAGATACTCGAAATGGGTTGCGTCATCACAGAGGTGCAATATCGATGCCCAGCAGTGAAATTGAGAATCCACATCGACTCGCTTCTCCTTATGAGTTTTTTATCGTGCAAAAATCTCCTGGAGCATATCATCTAGACGGAAAATACACTGTGTTTGGATATGTCGTTGAGGGAATGGACGTTGTTGATCAGATCAATCGAGTGCCGATTGATAAAAGAGAGTGGCCAAAAGATAATATCAGAATGAAAGTCAGTATCATCAAATGATTATAATGACTTCAATAACAAGGTTTCTGTTGGTTTGGATGTCTTAAGCCGATTTGATTTTGACTGACCAGTGAAATGAAAAACGACTGACTTCATCACCACTTTCATCAATACCAACGCTGGTAAACCAGTGAAGTTGGCCGTCGCCAGAAGATATCGCCTTTTGAACCAAATCCTTTGCATCCTGAGCTTGTTCACATGAAAAGCGTATCCTTCCTTTAGCCTTTTTTGAAAAACTAGCCTTGGTCCCTATCACAAGCATCGAAACTGGTTTATTTTGTTCTTCGATCTCACGCATCATCAGTGTACCTGTCGTGAGTTCAGCAGCCATGCCCTGCACAGCCCAAAACAACGAACGAAAAGGATTCTGATTGATCCATCGTAATCTCACTGAAGCCTCAACTCTATCATCATTTATGTCTGAAATTCGTATGCCACTAAAATAAACAAGTGGTAATTTGAAGAGAGTAAAATACCGAATGGATTGTTTTGTGATTTTCATACCCAAAGATAAAAGATAATTTTTTTAGTACTTTGTTATGAATATTACGTTTTAATAAATTAA
>CAJXBR010000031.1 GCA_913051755.1 uncultured Flavobacteriaceae bacterium | reverse complement strand
CGCACGATATTGTCTGTACCATCCTTTTGCAACACAAAAACATGAGGTGTTTTTGTCGCACCATATTGAGGATAAATCTGCTGTCCAACATCTTGTAAATAAGGAAAAGTAAAGCCTTTTTCTTCTGCACGTACTTTCATATCTGAAAGTTCATCGCCATCGATGGCTGCAGGGTCATTGGGGTTTATCGCAATGACAGGGTATCCCTGCACGCTATACTTGTTGTCCAACGCAATAATTCGATCTTCGTAGGCAACTGAATAAGGACAGGTATTGCAAGTGAAAATGACAATAAATCCTTTTGCATCTGTAAAGTAAGAAAGTGATACCATTTTGCCATCGACATTGGGCAAAGAGAAATCTGTGGCATCATCGCCAATTTGATATCCATCGCCTGATACTGAATCGTTAGGTATGGATAGAAATAAAAAACTGAGAGTTAATAAAATGATTTTCATAATGTGAATAATTAAAAGTAAGAATTGACTTCTGCAAACAATTCTTCCTTGGAAAATGACTGTTCGTAAAATCCGCGGCGACCGTTGTTGTAAATCAACGTGGCGGGCAAAGCACCACTCCATTTGGTGCTGATTTGGTTGATCCAAAAGTTTTCATCTGCATCGTCTAGATGCACCACCTTTGATCTGAGCTTGTGTTTCTCAACAAAGGGCATTAGTCTTTTTTGTTTGTGCTTTGGGAAATCGAGACTCACAAGCAACACCTCAACATCATCTCGTTGATTGAGTTCTTCAAAATAGGGCAACTCTTTGATGCAAGGTGCGCACCACGTTGCCCAAAAATTAACAACTTGAACTCTTTCGCTTTCTAGAAATAGTAAAGGCTTTAGCTGTTCGTAATTCAGAGAAGCAACATCTTTTTGTTGCGCAAACGAGCAGCATGTAACCAAAAGAACAAATAAAATACGATTTGGATTCATACCCTAAATGTACAGAAGTTTATGTGATTGGTAATCCTACTGATTAAACTTTAACATTTTTTGAAAGAATGTATTTTCAACAAAAGCTGTTTTCATATTGTTAATTTCTTTCACTGTTCTTGATCCTATATTTTACGACTAAGTTTTAAATTAGCAACCATGCCACAAACCACCCAATATACAGAAGATAATATCCGATCTCTTGATTGGAAAGAGCATATTCGTATGCGCCCCGGTATGTATATTGGCAAGCTCGGCGATGGGTCATCTGCCGATGATGGGATTTATATTTTACTCAAAGAGGTGCTCGACAACAGTATTGATGAGTTTGTCATGGGTGCTGGAAAAACCATTGAAATTGCTGTGAAAGAGGGACAAGTCACTGTTCGTGACTATGGACGTGGAATCCCTTTGGGAAAGGTGGTTGATGTCGTGTCGCGTATGAACACTGGTGGTAAGTATGACACACGCGCTTTTAAAAAATCAGTTGGTCTAAATGGGGTTGGTACAAAAGCAGTCAATGCCCTTTCGACCTATTTTAAGGTCGAATCCATTCGCGATGATCAATCAAAGGTTGCTGTTTTTGATCGAGGAGAGCTCATAGAAGACCCTGCACTAGAACCGAGCAGTAAACGCAAAGGCACATCTGTGTCTTTTGTACCAGACGAAAGCATTTTTAAGCACTTTCGATATCGCCATGAGTACATCGTTCGAATGCTCAAAAACTATGTATATCTCAATCCAGGACTGACTATTGTCTTTAATGGCGAGAAATACAAGTCCGAAAATGGATTAAAAGATCTGCTTGAAGACAACAACAATGCTGAGGATATGCTTTATCCCATCATCCATTTGCGTGGCAATGATATTGAGGTGGCTATCACACACAGCAAAACACAATACAGCGAAGAATATCACTCCTTTGTCAATGGGCAACACACAACCCAAGGTGGTACCCATCAATCTGCTTTTAGAGAAGCCATCGTAAAGACTGTTCGAGAACACTATGGCAAAAATTTTGACGCATCAGATATTCGAAAATCTATCATATCAGCCATCAGTATAAAGGTCATGGAACCAGTGTTTGAGTCCCAAACAAAAACCAAGCTGGGATCAACAGAAATGGGTGGTGATTTGCCAACTGTTCGCACATATATCAATGATTTTATTGGAACTAAACTCGATAATTATCTGCATAAAAACCCCACAACTGCCGAGCAACTTCAACGCAAAATCTTACAGGCTGAAAAAGAGAGAAAAGAACTCTCTGGTATAAGAAAATTGGCACGTGAACGAGCCAAAAAAGCGAGTTTACACAACAAAAAATTACGTGATTGTCGCATCCATTTGGGGGATATGAAAAAAGAAAGACGATTAGAGTCAACTCTTTTTATTACAGAGGGAGACTCTGCAAGTGGATCGATCACAAAATCGAGAGATGTCAATACCCAAGCAGTGTTTAGTTTGCGAGGTAAACCCATGAATTCGTATGGCATGAGCAAAAAAATTGTTTATGAAAATGAAGAATTCAACTTGCTGCAAGCAGCACTAAATATTGAAGAAAGTTTGGAAGATTTACGCTACAATAATATCGTTATCGCTACAGATGCTGACGTAGATGGTATGCACATTCGTTTGTTGTTGATCACATTCTTTTTACAGTTCTTTCCAGAACTGATTAAAGAGGGTCATCTGTATATCTTGCAAACCCCACTTTTTAGGGTGAGGAACAAAAAAGAAACGATTTATTGCTACTCAGAGCAGGAGCGAGTTGATGCCATCAATAAGCTAGGACAGAAGCCTGAAATCACTAGGTTTAAAGGCTTGGGCGAGATTTCACCTGACGAATTCAAACACTTCATTGGGGATAATATTCGTTTGGACCCCATTATGTTAGATCGAGCTGTTGGTATAGATGAAATGTTGTCATTTTATATGGGTAAAAACACCCCAAAAAGGCAAGAGTTTATTATTGATAATCTAAAAGTCGAACTTGATCAATTAGAGGAGTAGTATGGACGAGAACTTGGACAAACATTTCGACGAATCACAAGATACCCTTGTAAAGGTTACAGGAATGTATAAGGATTGGTTTTTGGACTATGCCTCATACGTAATTCTTGAACGTGCTGTCCCTGCCATTGCCGATGGATTAAAACCAGTGCAAAGGCGTATCCTTCACTCGATGCGTGAATTAGACGATGGGCGCTACAACAAAGTGGCAAATATCGTTGGGCATACCATGCAATATCACCCACATGGCGATGCAAGTATTTCTGATGCGATGGTTCAAATCGGTCAAAAGGACTTGCTGATCGACACCCAAGGGAATTGGGGAAATATCCTCACTGGCGATAGTGCTGCTGCTTCGCGATATATCGAAGCTCGTCTATCAAAGTTTGCGCTTGAAGTTGTCTATAGCCCCAAAGTAACCCAGTGGCAACTGTCTTATGATGGGAGGAAAAAAGAACCAATTCAACTGCCAGTAAAATTTCCACTACTGCTCGCACAGGGTGGTGAGGGGATTGCTGTCGGATTGTCAACCAAGATCTTACCTCATAATTTTATTGAATTGATTGATGCATCGATCAAACACCTCAAAGGAAGACGATTTGAGTTATACCCTGATTTTCCAACAGGTGGTGTGATGGACATTGGTCAATACAACGATGGACTGAGAGGGGGCAAAATTCGTGTTCGTGCAAAGGTTTCTCAACTCGACAAAAACACTCTGGTCGTACGAGAAATTCCATTTAGTACAACCACTTCTTCTCTGATTGACTCTATTTTGAAAGCCAATGACAAGGGTAAAATAAAAATCAAAAGAATTGAGGATAATACAGCTGCTGAGGTTGAAATTCTAATCCATCTACCAGCCAATATATCGCCTGATAAAACCATTGATGCCCTCAATGCCTTCACAGCCTGTGAGACTTCTATTTCACCACTTGGCTGTATTATCGAAGACAACAAACCTCTTTTTATAGGGGTAAGTGAAATGTTGCGCAGATCAACAGACAACACTGTTTCGATACTCGAGCAGGAGTTGTTGGTAAAAAAGGCAGAATTGGAAGAGCAATGGCACTTTGCATCTCTCGAGCGTATTTTTATTGAGAATCGAATCTATCGTGACATCGAAGAACAAGAAACTTGGGAGGGTGTGATACAAGCCATTCACAAAGGGTTAGCACCTCATATTAGTCATTTAAAACGAGAAGTAAACGACGACGACGTTGTTCGATTGACAGAAATCCGAATCAAGCGAATTTCAAAATTTGATCTTGACAAAGCCCAACAACGCATTGATGCCCTCGAGGCTGATTTGGCACAAGTAAAGCATGACCTTGCTAATTTGACAGATTTTGCAATCAGTTACTTCAAGCACCTAAAACAAACCTATGGGAAGGGTCGCGAGCGAAAAACAGAGATTCGTGTCTTCGACGATGTAGATGCCAAAAAAGTTGTCATTCGAAACACCAAGCTCTATGTGAATCGTGAAGAGGGTTTTGTGGGCACATCGCTTCGCAGAGATGAATATGTCACCGACTGTGCTGATATCGATGATATTATCGTGTTTACAGACGATGGAAAAATGACAGTAACAAGGGTTGAGGCCAAAACATTTATTCGAAAGAATATCATACACGTTGCTGTCTTTAAGAAGAAAGACGATCGCACGATATACAATATGATATACAGAGATGGACGAGGTGGAACGACCTATATGAAGCGATTCCCTGTGACAAGTGTGACGAGAGATAAGGAGTATGATTTAACCAATGGCAATGCTCAATCCAAAGTGTTTTACTTCTCAGCAAACCCAAATGGAGAAGCAGAGATCGTGACAGTTTTACTGCGCCAATCCAAAGGGATAAAAAAACTAAAATGGGATGTTGACTTTGCAAATTTGGATATTAAATCGAGAGGTGTTCGTGGGAATACAATTACCAAATACACTGTCAATCGCATTGAGTTCAAGGAAGAAGGGGTTTCAACACTCAAGCCACGTGACATATGGTTTGATGAAACTGTTGGTCGCCTCAACGTCGATGGGCGAGGAGATCTGATTGGTGCTTTTCGTGGTAATGATCGCTTGTTGATCGCTACACAGTCAGGTATGATCAAAACTGCAATTCCAGATCTAAACATGCACTTTCCAGAAGATATGCTTGTGTTGGAGAAATGGGAGCCTAGCAAACCAATATCTGTAATTTATTTTGATACAGCTAAAGAGCGATATTTTGGAAAACGCTTTGTCATTGAAGCTGCAGACAAAGAAGAACAGTTTATAAAAGAAGGCAAACAAAGTCAACTTGAATTGATCAATACAGATTATCGCCCAGCGTTTGAAATTGAATTTGCAAAACTAAGAGAAAAAGATCCAAAACCACACCAACAGATTAGTTTTGAAGACTTTATCGCTGTGAAAGGGATCAAAGCAATTGGCAATCAAGTCACATCACTAAAGGTCAAGCAGTTTAATGTTTTGGATCCTTTACCCTATGAAAAAACAACAGAAGAAACGCCAGCCGACATTGAAGTAGAAGACCCTCAAACTGTTTCAAAAGGGAATGATGATGACGCTCAAATTACTTTGGATCTCTAGAGTTTACTACTTTAGCCTTGTCACACGACCACGCTGAACATTGGATCGATCGCCAACCAAATTGTATTCGAAGATATAACCATCTTCAAAGGTGGATAAAATTTTCATCTGCACTGCTTTTGCCTCTTGAAAGGTGAGAGGGTTGCGCTTGGTTACGATACACTCGCAATCGCTCACCCAACGAATATTGGCAGTGTCAGGTGTTTCAAAGAAGTAATCAACTTCGATAGAATCGTTTCGTACAAATCGACTAGAAAGGGTATCACCATCCACAATAGTGTA
>CAJXBR010000030.1 GCA_913051755.1 uncultured Flavobacteriaceae bacterium | reverse complement strand
TACAAATAATCGCTTTGAGAAAATGGAAATCCCAAAAAAGCAAATACTTTTGCATTCGAATGAATTTTGAAACTGAAATTTCAAGACGACGAACCTTTGGCATCATCTCTCACCCTGATGCTGGAAAAACAACCTTGACTGAAAAGCTTCTTCTCTTTGGTGGAGCGATTCAAGAGGCAGGTGCTGTAAAGTCCAACAAGATTAAAAAAACAGCCACAAGCGATTTTATGGAAATTGAACGTCAGCGTGGTATTTCTGTCGCAACATCAGTTTTGGCATTTCATTACAAAGACAAAAAAATCAATATCCTAGACACCCCTGGTCATAAAGATTTCGCTGAAGATACCTTTCGAACCTTAACTGCAGTCGATAGTGTGATTGTGGTGATTGATGTTGCCAAAGGAGTTGAGGAACAAACAGAAAAGCTCGTTGAGGTCTGTCGGATGCGAAACATTCCGATCATAGTCTTCATCAACAAGCTCGACCGAGAGGGAAAAGATGCTTTTGATTTGTTGGATGAAGTAGAACAGAAACTCGGATTTAAGGTTGTTCCCCTGAGTTTTCCTATTGGTATGGGCTACGATTTTCAAGGGATTTACAATTTGTGGGAAAAGAGATTACGTTTGTTTAATGAAGGGAATAAAACCCAAATTTCAGACAGTATCGACTTTGACAACATCAATGACGCGAGCTTGTCCGATCACATAGGTGAACAAGCAGCTGGCCAGTTGAGAGAGGATATTGAATTGGTTACAGAGGTATATCCTTCTTTTGATCCTAGTGCCTATCTCAATGGTGAGCAACAACCTGTTTTCTTCGGTTCTGCTTTAAATAACTTTGGTGTACAAGAACTATTGGATGCCTTCATTGAGATTGCTCCTTCTCCATTGGCCAAAAAAAGTGAGGAGCGATTGGTTAATCCCGATGAAAAAAATTTTAGTGGTTTTGTGTTTAAAATTCATGCCAATATGGATCCAAAACACAGAGATAGGCTGGCATTTGTCAAGATTGTTTCTGGCACATTTTTACGCAACACGCCCTACTTGCACGTTCGGCTTGATAAAAAATTAAAATTCAGTAGTCCAAATGCTTTTTTTGCAGACAGAAAAGAAGTTGTATCCACCTCATTTCCAGGTGATATTGTGGGGCTTCATGACACTGGAAACTTCAAGATTGGAGATACCCTAACTTCAGGAGAGGAATTGCAATTTAAAGGCATTCCAAGCTTTTCGCCTGAGCACTTCAGGTATATCAATAATGCCGATCCGATGAAAGCCAAGCAGCTTGCCAAGGGGATTGATCAATTGATGGACGAAGGGGTTGCTCAACTTTTCACCCTCGACCTCAATGGACGTAAAGTGATTGGGACTGTCGGAGCCCTTCAATTTGAGGTTATTCAATATCGATTGGAACATGAATACGGTGCGAAATGTAGTTACGAAAACCTCAATGTTCATAAAGCCTGTTGGATAGAGACTCCCGAAACTAACCACCCTGAATATATAGACTTTGCGCGTGTGAAATCAAAATTCTTAGCCAAAGATAAGCAAGGGCAACAGGTGTTTTTGGCCGACTCGGCATTTTCACTTCAAATGACAAAAGAAAAATACCCCGCCTTAGAGTTCCACGCGACTTCTGAGTTTTAAACTTTCAGAAGATTTTTCAAAGTAGTTTAAAAAAAATCCCGCCATTCGGCGGGATGATTTGATTTATGCCTCTCCAGGAGGACCAAAATTTAATGGTATTGGAGGCTGTTCGTAATCCTTAATCTCTCCATGCGCATTTTCAAAGCGATGAACATTATCGTTCAGTGCCTTTAAAAAACGCTTGGCATGCTGTGGCGTAAGAATAATGCGTGAGCGAACCTTGGCTTTTGGTGAGCCAGGCATGATATTGATAAAATCAACAACAAACTCAGAAACAGAGTGATTGATGATTGCCAAGTTCGAATAGGTCCCCTGTGCGGTTTCCTGATCTAACTCAATGTTGATTTCCTTTTTCTTCTTTGAATCATTCATTGCTACTCAAATTAAACTCCTTTTTGGCTAACAGCTCTAGATACTCATCAGTATAACCAACAATAATATCATTGTAGGCGCGGTTTCCTGTACCAGCTGGAATTTTATGTCCAACGATAACATTCTCTTTCAAACCTTCAAGAGTATCTATCTTACCACTCACAGCAGCTTCGTTCAATACTTTTGTAGTTTCTTGGAAAGATGCTGCAGAAATAAACGACTTTGTTTGAAGAGAAGCACGTGTAATACCTTGCAAAATAGGCGTAGCTGTTGCATTCACTGCATCACGAGCTTGGACAATTGCCTTGTCATCACGCCTCAACAATGAGTTTTCATCACGCAGTTCACGAGCAGTAACGATTTGACCTGATTTAAGGTTTTCTGAATCACCCACTTCAGTAACCACTTTACAACCATACAGTTGATCGTTTTCAGTGATAAAATCATACTTATGAACAAGTTGATTTTCGAGGAAAATTGTATCTCCAGAATCCTCAATTCGAACCTTGCGCATCATTTGACGCACAACAACTTCAAAATGTTTGTCATTGATTTTAACCCCTTGTAAGCGATATACTTCCTGTACTTCATTCACGAGGTACTGTTGAACAGCCGATGGTCCCTTGATATTTAGAATATCATTTGGTGTAATTGCACCATCTGAAATAGACATCCCTGCTTTCACAAAGTCATTCTCTTGAACCAGAATCTGATTTGATAGTTTTACCAAATATTTTTTGATTTCGCCAGTTTTAGACTCTACGATAATTTCGCGATTACCCCGCTTGATTTTACCAAATGAAACGACTCCATCAATTTCTGAAACAACAGCAGGGTTTGAAGGGTTTCGAGCCTCAAACAACTCTGTAACTCTTGGAAGACCCCCAGTAATGTCACCAGATTTAGCAGACTTACGTGGAATTTTAACAAGAATTTTACCACCCTTTATCGCTTCTCCATCATCAACCATTATGTGTGCACCTACAGGTAGATTGTATGACTGAAGAGTGTTTCTTTTGTTGTCTTGAATCAATAGGGTTGGAATCATTTTCTTATCCCTAGTCTCAGTGATTACCTTTTCTTGGAAACCAGTTTGTTCATCAATTTCAACCTGGAAAGTCACACCCTGTTGTATATTTTCATATCCAATCTTACCAGAAAACTCTGAAACAATGACTCCATTATATGGATCCCAACGGCAAATCTCATCACCTTTTTTGATCTTTTTACCATTCTTTACAGATATGAAAGACCCATAAGGAATGATATTATTACTCAAAGTAATACCAGTGTTGCTGTCAACCAACTTGAATTCGGTTGTACGAGAAATAACCACGTTAGCATCACTGCCATCAGCATCTTTTCCAGGGACTGTCTTCAGGTCTTCTAATTCAACCTTACCATCAAACTTCGCAATAAGTTTGTTTTCCTCTGAAACATTCCCAGCAATACCTCCTACATGGAAGGTACGTAGTGTAAGTTGAGTTCCTGGTTCACCAATCGATTGTGCAGCGATCACACCAACAGATTCACCTATTTGAACCATTTTACCATTGGCTAAGTTTCTTCCATAGCATTTGGCACAGATCCCTTTTTTAGCCTCACAGGTCAATGGAGAACGAACCTCAATCTTATCAATTGGTGAATTTTCAATTTGTTTGACATGATGATCCAAAATTTCTTGACCAGCTTCGACGATCACCTTCCCATCATTTGGATTAAGAACATCGAACAAAGCAACTCGACCAATCACACGATCCCCAAGATTTTCAACGACTTCTTCATTTTTCTTTAGCGATTCAACTGTGATTCCGCGAAGGGTACCACAATCTTTTGTATTGACAATTACATCTTGCGCAACATCATGAAGGCGACGTGTGAGGTATCCAGCATCAGCTGTTTTAAGCGCTGTATCTGCAAGACCTTTTCGAGCGCCATGAGTGGAAATAAAGTATTCAAGAATCGAAAGTCCTTCTTTAAAGTTTGATAGGATTGGGTTTTCAATAATCTCACCCCCACCTGCATTTGATTTTTTTGGCTTGGCCATTAAACCGCGCATTCCTGTGAGCTGACGAATTTGCTCTTTTGAGCCTCTCGCACCAGAGTCAAGCATCATATATACTGAATTGAATCCCTGCTGGTCTTCACTGATCCTCTTCATTGCCAACTCTGTAAGGGTTGCATTGGTTGATGTCCAAACATCAATAACCTGATTGTAACGCTCATTATTGGTAATCAGACCCATGTTGTAATTGGTGATAATACCATCAACAAGACCATTCGCTTCGTCAATTAATTTTTGCTTATCCGCTGGAATGATAATATCCCCAAGACTAAACGAAAGACCACCTTTGAAAGCAAAGGAGTATCCCATTTCTTTTATTTCATCTAAGAAAGTAGCAGTTTCAGGAACAGAAGTCACTTTTAAAATATCACCAATAATATCACGAAGTGATTTTTTTGTAAGAACTTCATTGATGAAACCTGCCTTTTCAGGAACAACTTGATTAAATAAAACTCGACCAACTGTTGTTTCTATCAATTGATTTATCAACTCGCCATCCTTATTAAAATCCTTTGCTCTGACTTTAACGATCGCATTCAAATCAACAATCTTTTCATTAAAAGCGATATTGACCTCCTCAGCGCTGTAAAAAGTTAAACCCTCTCCCTTCACAGGATACTCTTTAGTTGACTTTCTGGCTTTGGTCATATAATATAGACCCAATACCATATCCTGAGAAGGTACAGTGATTGGAGATCCGTTTGCTGGATTCAAGATGTTATGCGATGCAAGCATCAGAAGCTGAGATTCTAAGATTGCTTCAGGACCTAGTGGAAGGTGTACTGCCATTTGATCACCATCAAAGTCAGCGTTAAATGCGGTACAAGCCAATGGGTGAAGCTGAATTGCTTTTCCTTCAATGAGTTTTGGCTGGAATGCCTGAATCCCCAAACGGTGAAGTGTGGGGGCTCGGTTCAAAAGAACAGGGTGACCTTTAATCACATTCTCCAAAATATCCCATACAACTGGCTCGCGCTTGTCAATAATCTTTTTAGCAGATTTTACTGTCTTTACAATTCCCCTTTCAATTAATTTACGAATGACAAACGGTTTGTAAAGCTCGGCAGCCATATTTTTAGGCAACCCACACTCGAAGAGTCTAAGCTCAGGTCCAACGACGATAACTGATCGAGCTGAGTAGTCTACGCGCTTGCCAAGTAGATTTTGACGAAAACGTCCTTGCTTTCCTTTTAATGAATCTGAAAGAGATTTTAAAGGACGATTGGCATCAGATTTTACAGCTGATGACTTTCTTGTGTTGTCGAAAAGTGAGTCTACAGATTCTTGCAGCATACGCTTTTCATTACGTAGAATCACCTCAGGCGCTTTGATTTCTACCAAACGCTTTAAACGATTGTTTCGAATGATAACTCTTCGATATAAATCATTTAAGTCAGAAGTCGCAAAACGACCTCCATCGAGTGGTACTAATGGGCGAAGTTCAGGTGGAATGACAGGAATGGTTTTCAAGATCATCCACTCTGGTCGATTTTCACGGTTTTTGTTGGCTTCCCGAAAAGCTTCAACAACCTGAAGACGCTTTAAAGCCTCTGTTTTTCGTTGTTTAGATGTTTCGTTGTTGGCTTTGTCGCGCAACTCGTATGAAAGTTCATCCAAATCAATTCGGCTCAATAATTCGATGAGACACTCTGCACCCATTTTGGCAATAAATTTTTCAGGGTCTGTGTCATCAAGATATTGATTATCGGTTGGTAATTTTTCAAGAATATTTAGATACTCCTCTTCAGTAAGGAAGTCCATTTTTTGTACTGGCTCTCCTTCTTCATTGACCGCTCCACCTGGTTGAATCACCACATAACGCTCATAATAGATGATCATATCGAGCTTTTTGGACGGAAGTCCAAGAAGATATCCAAGCTTATTTGGTAGCGAACGGAAATACCAAATGTGTGCTACAGGTACAGTGAGGCTGATATGCCCTACACGATCTCTTCGAACTTTTTTCTCAGTCACTTCAACTCCACAGCGATCACAAATGATACCCTTGTAGCGAATTCGTTTATATTTTCCACAAGCACATTCAAAATCCTTTACAGGACC
>CAJXBR010000029.1 GCA_913051755.1 uncultured Flavobacteriaceae bacterium | reverse complement strand
CCACCATAAGGACCTGTCCACTCTTGTAATAAAGGGTTGTTGACTCCTATTTTTGTTGTGCAGGAGGTGAAGATTACACATGCAATAAGCAATTGTGTGTTCTTATATAATTTTTGAAATAACATTGTAGTTCTTTTATAAACGTGAACTTACAAAAATTGATGTAATTTTTTATACGTTAATACACAAAAGCTTAGTTGGGGATTGGAAAATGGTTTAAATCTTCAATGTACAAAGAACAATAAAGGTGAATATCGTAAAGCCAACTAAACTTGGAATAATTAACAATTGAGTTGGAACAACTGCTAAA
Organism: uncultured Flavobacteriaceae bacterium; assembly: GCA_913051755.1. The sequence goes on along the minus strand of CAJXBR010000029.1, from coordinate 5,846 downwards.
CTTTAACAATGTAAACAATGGCACTAAAAATATAGAGCGTTAAGATTTTGTGTTTAGAAATGATGTTGAAAAGCAAGGCAAAAGCGATTTCAAAAATTGTCATAAATAAAAATTCATAGTACATAAGATTAGGGTAAATATTATTTATATAAGTAAAAAATTACAACCGATTGAGAATACGTTTGACCATCGCTGGACCTTCATAAATAAAACCTGTGTAAACCTGAAGTAGTGATGCGCCAGCCTCAAATTTCTCTATGGCGTCTTGAGGAGTATGTATCCCCCCTACGCCGATGATTGGAAAACTGTTTTTGCTTTTTGTGTGTAAAAATCGAATGACTTCAGTGCTTCTGTTACACAGTGGTTTTCCACTCAAACCGCCAGTTTCTTTTGAAATAGCAGCATCAGTTTGCAGACCATCTCTGCTAATTGTTGTATTAGTCGCAATAACGCCATCAATATTGGTATCTTCTACTATATCTATAATATCCAACAGTTGTGTTTCTGTCAAATCAGGTGCAATTTTTAACAATATCGGCTTTGGATTATCTCTTTTATGATTTTCAATTTGAAGGGTTTTTAACAAAGCTGTCAACGGATTTTTTTCTTGCAAATCACGCAGGTTTGGTGTGTTAGGTGAACTGACATTGACAACAAAATAATCCACATAAGGAAACAATGCATCGAAGCAAATAAGGTAGTCATCTGTTGCTTGGTCATTTGGAGTGGTTTTGTTTTTTCCAATGTTTCCACCGATGATTACATTTTTATTTCTCTTGAGCCTCTTGATTCCTGCATTAACGCCCTGATTGTTGAAGCCCATGCGATTGATAATTCCTTTGTCTGCTTGTAAACGAAATAGACGCTTTCTGGGGTTACCATCTTGGGGGTTTGGCGTGAGCGTGCCAATTTCGATAAATCCAAATCCGAAATTGGAAAGTTCTTGAAACAATTTGGCGTCCTTGTCAAAACCAGCAGCAAGTCCTATAGGGTTTGGAAAACGAATACCAAAGACTTCACGCTCCAACTTTGGGTCGTTCACTGTAAATAAATAACGAACGATGCTCCCAACAAAAGGGATTTTATGAGCAAGTCGGATTGATGCAAAAGAGAAGTGATGAACCTTCTCGGGATCAAACAAAAACAAAATTGGCCGTATGAGTTTTTTATACACTTTTTCGATCATAAAAAAAGCGCCTGAAGCGCTTTTATGATTATTTTTGGGAGGGCGATGATAGCTTCTGGCTGAGCTCCATGGAAATAAAACTCCGTTCCATTTTTAATTTTCCAGCCATCGTTTCCACCACGCACGAGTCGTTTTGGTCATTGACTTCAACAATTTTGCCATGAACACCAAATTTTGTAATGACTCGATCACCCTTTTTCATGCTGTTTTTAAAGTTTTTCTCTTTTTTAGCCCTGCGTTGTTGAGGAAGAATCATAAAAAAAAATATGATTCCAAACATCATCAGTAAAAAGGGGAGTTGACCAGCAAATACGCCTTCCATAATTGTCGTTTAAAAATATTATTGATTGGCCTGCATCTCTTGGCGACGGGCTTCTCTTTGTTGCTCTTTCAAAGGGTCAGGAGTTACAAATGTTCTTATCTGAATCACTTCTCTACCCTTTTGAGTATTAGTCGTGAAAGTCACTGATCGATTATTTGCATTAGGCTTGTTGTTCGAATCAAACTTAACAGTTACTTCAGCGCTATCTCCTGGTGCAATTGGTTGATCTTTTGGGTAATCAGGAACTGTACATCCACAGCTTCCACGAGCGTTGAGAATAATCAAATCTGAAGTGCCAGTATTTGTTAGTTTAAAAACAGTTTCGACAACTTCACCTTCGTTGATTGTACCAAAGTCATGCGACAGTTTATCAAATGACACCACTGGACCATCAGCAGTTGGCGTTGCTGTTTCAGCAGTTTCAGCTTTGCTTTCTGTTGCTTTTTTTGATGGATCTGTTGAACAAGATGTGATAATTGCTAGAGCGTAAAGTATATATTTAAATTTCATGCGATTAATTTTATGCAAAGTTACAAATTTCAATTGATTCTGAATACTACTCGTCCGGCGTGCTTTTGTGCTTTATATCTTTGGAAATCACATCCAAAATCCCATTTATAAATGTACTGCTTTTTGGTGTTGCATATTCCTTGGCAATCTCCAGATATTCATTAATGGTTACTTTGAAAGGAATCGACGGAAAATACAAAAACTCAGCGATAGCCAGCTTGAGAAGAATCATGTCTAATACAGCAATTCGATCTTGTTCCCAATTGGGCGTACGCCCTACGAGTTGAGCGGCAAGCTCCTTATCATGTATAACCACTGTATCAAGTAGTTCCAAAGCAAATTTTCGATCATCATCGTCTTTATAAACAGAGGTCAATATCAACTGATTGGGATCACTGTCTTCGTGCATGTGAATCAGCGTATTTCGTACAATAGTATTGACCAGTGGAAAGTCATCAACCCATGACGGTTTTATTTCTTCGATCAGTTCATACAAACGTTCATAAGGTGCAATAACATCTGTAAACAGTGTAATGAGTGCATTCTTATCAGAATTAAAACCAGATTCGCTTTCAGCGAGATATACTGCATAAGCATCACTGGAAGCAATTTGATCCCAAATCAGGCGAACATACTCATCATGCTTTTGCCAGTGAGTTATTTTCTGTTGAGAAGTATATTTTTTTAAGGTCTTGCTACTGGCCAGTTTTGCTAATGCAAGATTGGAAAAGAATTTTGGATTGAGCTGATTGGAATTTGCCTCTAGGTATTGCTTTTTGACAAGTTTGTGAAGCGAATGACCACATGACTGCACCTCGATAAACATATTAAGCAAAAACAGATATATTTCAAAGAAACCTTCATTACTACTCTGCAATTGTTGTTGCGCTACCTTAAGGTCAAAAGGTTGGCTCATGGTATTTGCGTAAATCTGTTGCATTACTTTCACTCGCAAATGTCGTCTAGTCAGCATGTCAAAGATTTCAAAATTCGCAACAAAAATACACTTATTAATGGTTTGATCTTTAGGCAAGATAATTAAATCTTGCTCACTATCTTTGAAAAACAGAATTTCAAAAAATTGCGCGCATTACAATATCTCAATAAGTATCTCTATAAGTACAGGCTTCGTCTTGTACTTGGATTGCTTTTTACAATTGCTGCCAAGGTATTTGCAGTCGTTGCGCCGAGTTTGGTTGGCGATTCAATCACTGAGGTCAACCGATACCTTAGCAACCCTTTAGGTGATTTTGAACAAACCAAAATTATCTTGATTCAAAACATAGCCCTTATTGTAGGAGCTGCGCTATTGTCAGGCTTATTCACATTCACAATGCGTCAAACCATTATCAATGTTTCTCGATTTATAGAGTTTGATCTTAAAAATGAAATTTATCAACACTATCAACGCTTGAGTGTAAACTTCTACAAAAACAATCGCACTGGTGATTTGATGAATCGAATTAGCGAAGATGTGTCAAAGGTGCGTATGTATTTTGGTCCAGCGCTTATGTACAGCATCAACACAGTTGCGCTGTTTGTTATTGTAATCTCATACATGTTCAGTGTTGCGCCTAACCTCACAATGTATGCGTTGGCACCACTCCCTTTGCTGTCTATTGCAATCTATCAGTTGAGCCGATCAATTCATAAGCGCAGTACTGTTGTTCAAGAATATCTCTCCAAACTTTCTGCTTTCACACAGGAAATGTTCACTGGTATTGGAATCATTAAAGCCAATGCGATTGAACCTAATGTAAACAATAAAATGGGGGCTTTGGCATTAGGGAGTATGACCAAAAATATGCATTTGGTTCAAGTACAGGCCTGGTTTTTCCCATTAATGATATTGTTGATTGGCTTGTCCAATATTCTGGTCATATTTATTGGAGGTAGTCAATTTATCAATGGTCAGATTGAATTGGGAACCTTAGCTGAGTTTATCATTTATATCAATATGCTCACATGGCCTGTTGCAACTGTAGGTTGGGTTACATCGACTGTTCAACAAGCAGAGGCTTCTCAAAAGCGAATCAATGAGTTTTTGGGACAAGAGCCAGAGCTTGTTAGTCCGAAAGATGGTCAGAAACTTCAGTCCTACAGCATCGTTTTTGAGAATGTATCTTTTTCTTATGATGATGGTCGAGACGAAGCTTTAAAAGAGGTTAGCTTCTCATTAGAATCAGGAAAAACACTAGCAATTTTGGGTCGAACAGGTTGTGGGAAATCAACACTTTTACAGCTGATCTCAAGAATGTATGACGTCAGTTATGGTGTTGTCAAAATTGGTGGTATAGATGTTCGTAAACTCAATCTGTATGATTTGAGGAATCATATTGGGTTTGTACCACAAGAGGCATTTCTTTTTTCAGATAGCCTTGAAAACAACATCCGATTTGGAAATGCTGAAGCAACAAAATATGAGATCGAAAACGCAGCCAAACAAGCTGCTGTTCACAACAGCATTTTAAATTTTGGTGACGGCTATAAAACTGTTATTGGAGAGAGAGGAGTATCACTTTCTGGTGGGCAAAAGCTTCGCATGTCAATTGCGAGGGCTTTAGTCAAGCAACCTCAAATTTTACTCTTTGATGACTCTTTTTCAGCGGTAGACACTCAAACTGAAGAGACCATTTTACAACACCTTAAATCAATGTCATTCCAATCAACAACGATCGTGGTTTGTCATCGAGTATCTTCAGCCAAAAATGCAGACTATATTCTGGTCATGGATGAAGGCCGTGTAACCCAATTTGGCACACATAAATCATTAGTCAACAAACCAGGATATTATGCAGAGTTGTGTAAAAAGCAACTCAAATAGCTTATTTTTGCTAATAAGTTTCTTAGATTAAAAATTCACAATTCCAAAGATTATTATTATGACTATTGTGAAAACATCGAAGCCCGCTGGTGTCCCACCGATTTAAGTGCAGCCATAAAACTTGTTTTTTTTGATGTATTTGAAAACTTTTAAGGAAATCAGTGATCTAGCTAACGTAAAGCATTCGATATAAAAATTTTTCACCAGAACAAATAAATTTTTTTCATAAAACCCTCCATATCAATGAAGAATCGCTTCAAGAGTTTTTAACACACATCAAAGACTCTATACATATTAAAGAAGAAAGGAATGGTACCAAGCCCTCGACAAGTTCTGAAATAATAGACAAGTACGAATGATATTTGTATTTTTGTCAAAAAAATGGCACGTACGCCTTCAAATATGTTGCCTTTAGGCACCAAGTCACCTTCTTTCTCTCTGCAAGATACAGTAAGTGGGCAAACACTCTCTCTTGATCAAATTTATGGAAAAGAAGGTACAGTAGTGATGTTTATCTGCAATCACTGTCCATTTGTAAAACATGTCTTTACAGGTATCGTCGATCTTGCAAACGATTATCAAGACAAAGGCGTTGCTTTTGTTGCGATTTCAAGTAATGATGTTGAAAATTATCCTGATGATGCACCTGACTTAATGACAAAGGTTGCTGCCGAACAGAACTTTCCTTTCCCTTACCTCTATGATGAAAGTCAAGACGTTGCACGAGCATATGATGCTGCCTGTACACCTGATTTTTACATCTTTGACAGCAGTAAAGGATTGGTTTATCGTGGTCAGTTGGATGACTCTAGACCTGAAAACGGAATCCCAGTCACTGGAAAAGACATGCGATCAGCACTAGACTCAATGACCAATAAAAAAGATATTTCTACATTGCAAAAGCCAAGCATTGGCTGTAACATCAAGTGGAAGAGCTAGATTATTGCTACCAGTTCAACATCAAATAATAAATCTGCATCTGAAGGAATCACACCACCAGCACC
>CAJXBR010000028.1 GCA_913051755.1 uncultured Flavobacteriaceae bacterium | reverse complement strand
ACGTGATAATTCATAGCTGTAATTGTTTTTTAAATGTTTTTATATCGTCTAATCTTTTCACCCCTGGTTCACTCTCAAACTTGCCATTGATGTCTAATGCATGAATTGGCAAGTTTAGTTTGCCAATTTCGGCAATTGCATTCACATGATCTAAACCAATGCCCCCACTGAGAAAAAAAGGAGTGTTTAGGTTGTAATTTTTCAGCAATGCCCAGTCAAAGGCAGTGCCATTTCCACCAGGAAGTGGACCCTGGGTATCAAACAAAAAATATGTACAGTGGCCTTGATAGGGGCTTACTGTTGTAAAGTCAAAATTAGGACCAACGCTGAAGGCTTTGATCACTTCACAGTGTGGCTGTAGTGCAGCGCATTGTTCAGGACTTTCTTTTCCATGAAGTTGAGTGACATCCAGCCCAAAGGTCTCAATTTTGGATATGATTTCTTCTGTTGTTTCATCTACAAATACCCCAACCTTTTTGATGTGTTTTGGGATATCTTTGGGGATGTCTGTACAATATCTTTTTGAGGGCTCCCAAAAGATAAACCCCATATAATCAGGCTGAAGGCTTACCAAGCCTGCAATATTATCTTTTTCTCGCATGCCACAAACTTTGATTTTCATGTTTTTAATAATTGAATAAAGTTTTTGGCCGATGCACCTGGGTTATCTGTTTTCATAAAATGTTCACCCATCAAAAAACCATCGTACCCACAGTCTCTTAGCTTGATAACGTCTTCAGCTGTGGAAAGGCCACTTTCTGATAATTTGACAAACGTATCAGGAATTTGATCTACCAAGGACATGCTTGTCTCTAAACGAACATCAAATGTTGTCAGGTCTCTATTGTTAACCCCAATCATGTCAAGAGATGGCATCACTGATTTTTCCAACTCTTGGGCATTGTGAACCTCTAGCAACACTTCCAAACCGAGTTGTTTTGCAAGTTCCGAAAGGGTTTTAATTTCTTGCTTTTCTAGGCAAGCAGCAATGAGCAATATGGCATCTGCTCCGTTGGCCTTGGCTTCCAACACTTGGTATTCATCCACAATAAATTCTTTCCTTAATAAAGGCAGTGAACATGCTTGTCTTGTAAGGAGTAAATCCTCCAATGACCCTCCAAAATATTGATTGTTGGTCAACACAGACATACCTGCAGCACCTGCCGACGCATAGCCACTGGCTACTTCTGAAACAGAAAGACCAAAATTGATATTCGGTTTGGAGGGTGATCTGCGTTTATGCTCAGCGATGACCCCCTGTGAATCGAGGATGCTTTTGCTCAGTGAAATGGTTTGACGATCAAATAATATCGAAGACTCTAGTGATTGAACAGGAACAATTTCCTTTTTTAACACCAAATCCTCTTGGATACTTTTTACAATACGTTGAAGGATATTCACTTTGTGCTGAGTTTTTGTAATGTTTCTAGTGACTGAAGTGCTTTGCCCGAGTCGATCGATTCAGTAGCGTAAGCAAAACCATCGTTGATACTACACCCTTTTGCAGTTGCGATTGCCACAGCCGCATTGGCACAAACGACCTGTTTTTGAGCATCGGTAGAAGTGTCCTTTAGTACCTGCATAAATATGTCAGCAGCGTCGGCTATCGATTTGCCCCCACCAATTTGATTCGCTTGCAGCGTTTCGACTGAAAAAGAGGCAGCATTAATCGTTGCAGTTGCACTGTTCGATACCACTTTGGTATCCCCTGTGAGAGATATTTCGTCATATCCATCTAGGGCATGGAGAATGCTGTATTGTTGGTTGGTTTCCTCCAAGAGGTAGCGATAAATCCGCTGTAATTCCAGACTGAAAACACCCACCATTTGCTTGTTTGGTTTTGATGGATTAACAAGTGGCCCGAGCATATTAAAAAAGGTTTTGAGTCCCAGATCAAGTCGGATTGGCGCAACATGCTTCATCGCAGGGTGAAACAAAGGGGCATGAAGAACGCATATCCCAGCTTTTTCGATGCAGTTTTGCAAAAAATCTTGATCGTTTGAAAAGCGAATACCCAAGTGTTCCATCACATTACTTGATCCACAAGAAGAGGAAACACCATAGTTCCCATGTTTAGCCACAGCAACACCAGCACCAGCAGTTACAAAAGAGGCAAGAGTGGAAATATTGAAAGTGTCTTTCCTATCACCACCAGTCCCACACAAGTCGATAGGATCATAGTCTTTCAAGTCAATCGCAATGCAAAGATCAAGCAATGCAGCACGAAAGCCAGAAAGCTCCTCTACAGTCACCACGTGCATCATATATGTGGTTAAAAACGCAGCAATTTGATGCGAATTACATTTGCCTTGCCCAATCTCAAGGAGTGTGTGCTTGGCTTCGTCCTTACTCAGGCTTTTATTGCGAATTCGTTTTTCTAATATTTCTTTCATTCTACATCTTTAACCAATTGTTCAACAGTTGTTTTCCCTCAGGGCTTAAAATAGATTCAGGGTGAAATTGAACTCCATATATGTCATACTTCTTGTGCTTCATTGCCATCACTTGTCCATTGTCTTCTTCAGCCAGTAGCACAAATTCCTCTGGCAAGGGTTTTTCAACCACCCAGGAGTGATAACGCCCCACCTCAAACTTTTTGCCTAGCCCATCAAAGAGGGGATCATCGCAAACCACTTGCACAGGAGTTGCGACGCCATGATAGACCTTATCTAGGTTTGTCAATGAACCACCAAACACCTCACCAATCGCCTGATGCCCCAAACAGACTCCTAAAATGGGTTTGGTTTGGGCGTAGGCAGAGATGATCGATTTTAAAAGACCTGCTTCATCTGGAATACCAGGCCCTGGTGATAACACAATTTTATCGTAGTCTGCGACCTCTTCGATCGTCAGTTGGTCGTTTCGCTTGACTGTTACCAAACAATCGAGGTCTTCGAGATAATGCACCAAATTATAGGTAAAAGAATCGTAATTATCAATGACAAGTATGTACATAATTATAATTTTTCAGCTTCTTCCAGGGCTTTGTTGAGAGCACCTAGTTTATTGTAAACTTCTTGTAATTCATTTTCGGGAACAGACTCAGACACCACCCCAGCACCTGCTTGATAGTGTAAGACATTGTTTTTGCTTAAAAAGGATCGAATGATGATGGCGTGGTTGTAGTTGCCATCAAAATCCATAAAACCTATGGCACCACCATAGAATTCGCGACTGCGATTTTCGTATTGGTCAATGAGTTGCATAGCCCTGTGTTTAGGTGCCCCACTGAGTGTCCCGGCAGGAAACGTATCAGCCACAATTTCCATCGTTTCTCGATTTTCTTTTTTCATGGCAGTAACTTTAGATACAAGGTGAATCACGTGGGAATAGAATTGTATCTCCCTGTTTTTTTCAACCTTGACTTGATCGCCATTTCGGCTGAGGTCATTTCTTGCCAAATCGACGAGCATCACATGCTCGCTGTTTTCTTTTTGATCTTTGGCCAATTTACTTGCACGTTCGGCATCTTGCTTGTCATTGCCTGTTCGTCGGAAGGTACCTGCAATGGGGTGAATTTCTGCTTTACCATCTTTAACAACCAATTGTGACTCTGGTGAACTGCCAAAAATTTGATATTCCCCAAAATCAAAATAAAACAAATAAGGAGAAGGATTGACAGATCTCAGTACACGATACAAGGTGAAGTCATCGCCTGTAAAGGGTTGAGAAAAGCGTCGAGAGAGGACAATTTGAAAAACATCACCTCGATAGCAGTGATGAATCCCCTTCTTGACAAGATCAACAAATTCATCATCTGTCAAATTGGAGTAGGGGTCCCCTTTTCTCGAAAAAGAATGCGTCACAGGATTTGGTGATTGTAATACCTCAACCACTTCATCGAGATTGCTGTTTGTCTGATAACAATGCGCATAGATATACGCCTCATTATTGAAAACATTGATGGCAATCACATTCTGAAAGAGAGCATAGTACAATTGTGGAAGAGATAGATCTTTATCTTTCTTTGTAAACCGAATATCCTCAAAATGCTGAACTGCATCATAAGAAGTGAAACCAAACAGCCCATTTGCAATAAATCGATTGCTTTGAAAATTTGACGAAAACTGTTTCGCAAAACTGCTACAATGTTTGGCGACTCTCTCGTTTTCTGCCAGCTCGAGTTCTTTGGTTGTCCTATCTGGATAACTCATCTGAAGGATATGATTTTGGAGTTTGATCTCAGCAATCGGATTAAAACATATATAAGCCACACTGTTGTCATTAACCCCATAATCTGAACTTTCCAAAAGGATACTGTTGGGATACTTATCCCTTATCTTCAAATACATATTCACTGGCGTCATAGTATCGACGAGCAATTTGCGATGATGTGTTTCTAATGTGTACTTCATAGGTTTCACAATAAAAAAAGGCCTGTCGTGATGACAAGCCCTTTGGTGTGTGTATACAAGGTGTGCCTCACGACTGTGCGTTACGGACTGACCACCATGTATTGATAGTTTTCATAATTGAGTGTCAAATATATAAATCAAGTATAAACTAGACAACACAAATGAAAAATTATTTATTGTTGTGCGATCCATCACAATACCCGTTAGGGTTTTGAGTGTTTCCACAACCACATTTTGGACGATCAATTTTCATAGCTTTTCATGTTTAAAATGTTAACTTCACATTGAGGTCAAACTCATTGTAGATCACACGATTTCCGAGGTTATCAAAAAAGGTATCAGACCCATAGCGCACATCGTATTTGGTGCGATCGATTTTGACTTTCGCAGTTGCTGTATTGCCAATGACAACCATGGGAAAAGTAACTGGATGGGTTTGCCCCTTGATCGTGAAATCTCCAGTGACATTATACCCATCAGTTATGGATTCAACAGCAGTGATCACCATCTCAGCAGTGGGAAATTCCTCAATACCAAAAAAATCATCTGATCTGAGGTGCTTCTCTAAACTGGCTTTCTTTTTTCCCTCAAGACTGGTGACTTGAATGCTTGTCATATCCACAACAAAGTTCCCACCTGTAAGTGCATCATCTTCAAAAAGGAGTTCTCCACTTTTCAGTTGGATAGTACCCCATCGTTCATACGCAATTTTATAAGCCTTCCACTCGATGGTGGCGGAGGTTATTGGAATTGGTTTCACACTTCCAAAAGCGAAAGTAGTTGTAAGTAAAAGTACAACTAAGTAAAAGGATTTAGTATTCATATTTAATTAAATTAAAGTGTAACAAATAGCTTTTTATAGTTTTCTAGCAGCGTTGCCAATTCTTCATTGGTTAATCTGCTTGCGACTTCATTTTCTTTTTCATCTATCACAGGATCAATTGTAGTCAGTAGAGATAGACCTTTGCTTGTAATTGAAATTTCAATTTTTCTGCGATTTTCAAGACATGGTTTTCGATCGACAAGATTCTTTTCCAACAAACGATCCACAATTCGCGATGTATTGCTCGTTTTGTGAATCATTCGAGAGGTGATATATTGAAGAGTTGCTGGGGTTCCTTTGCAACCACGCAGTATGCGCAATACATTAAATTGCTGAATGCTCAACCCATATGGGTGTATAGCACAGCTGATTTCATCGCTCATAAACTGCCCCAAACGCATACTTTCAACAACCAACGATCTAGCTGACATATATGTATTTACAATTGTTGTATGTACAAATATATTATTATTTGTTGAACTGACAAATTTTTATAATTTTAATGCATGTGGAAATTTTATCTATCCATTGTTTTATTATTAACAGGCTGTATGTATCTTCAGCCGAAACAAAATAGTATGTCAGATCTATCACAAAACGAATGGGCAAACGCCCTAGTCGAATACCCCGAAGCAGTGGTTTTGGATGTCCGCACTGAAGATGAATTTGAAAGTGGTCATATACCCAATGCACTTAACATCGACCTACGTATGGGTCCTGGTTTTATTGATGAGGTGAATGCTCTAGACAAAAACAAGTCTTATTATGTGTATTGCCGATCGGGTGCAAGAAGTGCACAGGCCATTCAGGTGATGCGTGATTTGGGCTTTTCAGAAACCTATAATTTAATTGGCGGTATACTCGAATGGGAGGGTGAAACGGTAGAGTAAAGACACGCCCCAAGTGTCATGAACGAAAAATTAATGTACTACTTGTGGCAACAGTCACAACTTATTGCGATAGCCAAGCCTTATTGCAAATCAAAAATCAGTATTGCAACGAAAAAAAATGTCTATCATGCTCGTTCAACACGGTTTTATACAAACTTGATATATTTGTGAAATGAAGCTAGCACATCGACTTCGCC
>CAJXBR010000027.1 GCA_913051755.1 uncultured Flavobacteriaceae bacterium | reverse complement strand
TCGTCATAATAACCAAGTTGATTTCTCCAAACGAGAGTGTCAGGAAGAGCTGAGGTATAAATTTCTGGCTGATCTACAAAAACACGCTTCAACCAATCAAGATATTCGATGTACATTAGGTTTGTAACTTCAGTTTCATCCATGTAGAAGGAACGAACTTGCATCCTTGCAGGTGCATTGTTCCAATCTTTCATGACATCATCTTGCACACGACCTTTGGTGTAAGTACCTCCGTGGATAAGTATTAAATTTGGTCCTTGAATTTGGTCTTTGTAATCCTTTCCCTTGTAATCAAAACCTCCACTTTCACCAATTTTCCAACCAGTAGCAGAAGATTCACCTTTTTTGGTAGATCCGTTGGAACTACAACCTGTAATTGATAGGGAGATTGCAGATAAAAAAACAAAAGTGAAAATGCATTTTCGTGACATACAGATTCTATTTTGGACTGCAAGATAGTAAATATGTGTAAATTTGACATCCCTCAGCCACAATTTATACTAATAACGATTGCGAATCCTTTAAATTCTATGTACATTCCAAACACTAATTTTTAAACTTTTTCGTTATAGTCCTAGTATGCGTTTAATAACCCTCATCTTTCTGCCACTTTTCCTTTGTTCTCAGCAGTTAGAAGTTCGTTTGTCATGGGATGGTACCCAAAAATTGCAGTTAGGAGAACAGTTCATAGAAGTTCCCAGTGCTACAGATAACTTTATTTTTTACGATGACCAAAGCAAGCGCTTTTCTATCACCATTTCAAAACCAATAAATACCCATTTAAATGCAGCCTATTTTGTCCAAGATATTCAGACCCAAGCGTTTAATAAAGAGCTTGATTTAGATCTAAGTCAATTCAACGAATCTCCTGATGTGTTAATTTATAAAACAAAAGGAAGGTCAAACAATCAAGTTGTTTTTGAAATGGAACCCTTTGTTGTAAAAAACAATAAGCTTCATATAGTCACAGGCTTCACGATTGTTACGAATACAACAGTTTTGTCACGACTCCAGCGTTTTCAACAATTCAGCACTGTCACAGCTAGTCACCCAACATCAGGCTTTAGATTTGAAATTGATAAAACAGGGATTTACAAAATCACTGGTAAATTTTTAAGAGACCTAGGGATGCCAATAGCAAATGTGGATCCAAAAACACTTAAAATCCACGGCAAAGGAGGCCAGATGATCCCATTGATAAATTCCGAAACAAACGATTTTAATTATGGATTTTCTGAAAATCCCTTACAACTTGTGGGTATGGAAGATGGTGTTATTGGTGAGGAGGATTATATTTTGTTCTATGCCTATGGGTCTAACGAGTGGAACAGCGATAGCCAAACTGCTATTAATTTGTATCATGATAAGTCACATTATATTATAACACATGGGGGAGCAGATGGGTTGCGTGTAAGTGTAAATTCCTCTCAACCAGTCGTCGAAGATGCGAAAACTACAGCATCGGTAGATTTATATTTTGAAGAAGATTTGGTCAATGTTGCTCAAATGGGGCGAAAATGGTTTGGTGATCGCTTTCTTCACAACACTACCAAAGACTACCCATTTCAATTGGTCAATCGTGATGGGTCAACTCCAATTGATGTCAAAGTTGCTGCTGCAGGATCGTCATCAAGTTACAATCAACTTATCGTTCGTGTAGAAAGCGAAAGTACATCCTTAAACTTTTCTCCGACTCAATTGCTAACCAAAGCGACAGAAAATACAGCTAACTTATTGCTCACTCCATCCTCAAATGATGTAAATGTAAACTTGCAGTACAATGGTGCAGGACTAAGCTCTTCAATTGGTTATCTCGATTACATACGTCTGAGCTATCAGCGAACTCTTGACGGAGGTGATGGACAGTTTAGGGTTCATACAGAACCTTCAGCCACTTATAAAGCTTCAGATACTGATGCAGTTTGGGAGTTACATACCAATGGCATTATCAGTGTTTACCAACCCAACAATGGAAATGTTTATTTCAGCCAGAGTGACACCACTGAACGTTTTCATTTACACAATTCAAACGATGTGTATACTCCCAAACGAAGTGATTATGGTGATGTATTTACTTCACCCCAACTGCGAAAGCGATTGGCAAATGAGGCAGAATATATCATTGTTACGCATGACGATTATACTGAGGAGGCCAATAAGCTTGCAACCCACCATCGCTTACACTCTGGACTAAAATCCGTTGTCTTGACTCTATCGGAAATCTATGATGATTTTAGTGCTGGAAACATCGATATCGTAGCCATACGCAATGCTGTTCGATATGCATATCTTAACAATTCAGAGGACAATAAACCAAAGTATTTGTGTTTGTTTGGCGACACAAGTTATGATTATAAAGATCGAGTACCCAATAACAATATGATTGTTCCAACCTATCATGCACTGCACAGCTTTCATTTGGCAAATAGCTATATGTCAGACGATTTTTACACGGTGATGGATGATGATGAAGGAGATCTTAGTTTTTCAGATCGAATGGATTTGGCTGTTGGTCGAATCCTGTTTGATACAAAAGAGGGTGCTTTGGCAATGGTAAACAAGTCCATCGATTATAGTTTGGCACAAGGAGATTGGCAAAATACATTAACAATTCTTTCTGACGACACTGATGAAGAATGGGAAGCAATTATTCAAGAAAGACTTGATGCCCTTGGTCAACAGGTTGTGTACAATAAGCCTTTTATAAATTTACAGAAAATACACTCAGATGCTTACGAGCAGACTGTTTCCGCTTCTGGCGAAAGGTATCCGGGTGTAAATTTAGCTCTTGAAAATCAGTTTATTCAGGGCTCACTTGCGATAAATTATTTTGGTCATGGTGGTGAAAGTGGCCTGGGGTCAGAAAAATTCTTTGACAAAGAACTTGCCCAGCGACTGTATAACCCTGGAAAATATCCCCTTTTCATTACTTCAACTTGTGAGTTTAGTCGATTTGACAATCCAGAAGTGTACACTGCTGGAGAGTCAAGCGTTGCGAATCCTGCCGGAGGAGTCATTGGACTGATTTCAACGACAAGACAAATTTATGTGACAAATGGAATCTCATATAATCAAACCATAGCCAAGTATTTGTTTGCCTATGGTAAGGGCGACTACCCAACCATTTCAGAGGCATTGCGCTTGTCAAAAAATGAATTTTCAGGAACATCACAGCGACGTATCATTTTCTTTATTGGTGACCCAGCCCTCAAGCTCGCTATCCCTAAAGAAAGAGTTGAATTGACGCATATCAATGGTAGTAAGATTGACTCATTAGAGGAATCAGATAAGCAACTTCGCGCGCTTGATCGTGTCAATCTAGCTGGACAAGTATCTGACGAAAGTGGGGAACTTTTAGATCAATTTAATGGGGAGGTTGTATTAACAATCTTTGACAAAGAGATTGAAAAAACAACCCTTGGCAACGATGGAAATGGAACCTTTACCTATGACGCACTTGGCAATGTTGTGTTTAAAGGTAATACAGAAGTTGAAAATGGATTTTGGAATATTGAGCTGATCATCCCCAAAGATATCTCACTCCCAGTAGGTCAAGCAAGGATTAGCCTCTACGCAATTTCAAGCAATAGTACCAGTAAAAAAACAGGCTTGTCAACTGAAATCTCCATTGGTGGGATTAATCCTAATCAAGAGAATGACATAAAAGGACCAGATATTGAGCTTTTTTTGAATGACGAAAACTTTGTAACTGGAGATATCACTGGGTCAAATCCTGTTTTAATAGCAAAATTTTCAGACGAAAATGGAATCAATACTTCTGGTGGATTGGGACATGAAATCTTGGCCGTGCTGGACGGAGTGACGCAGAACCCTATTGTTTTAAACAACTTCTATCGCACCAACTTGGGTGATTTTCAATCGGGATCTCTTACATATTTGTTTAACGATCTCACTCCTGGCTCTCATGAACTTTCAGTTACAGCTTGGGATACTTACAATAACCCATCAACCAAAACAATTGCATTTGTTGTGTCAGAAAACAATGGAATTTTGATTAATGAGATTTATAATGTACCCAACCCATTTGAAACACAAACAACATTTTGGGTCACTCACAACAAGCCGCGCGAGCTCTTAAACGCACAGATTGTTATCTATGATATCAATGGCAAATTAGTATGGGAAGAAGAAAAAACGGTATACTCAGGATCAAACATTAATAGTGAAATTTTCTGGAACGGTCAATCAAATGATGGTGCAGAAGTAAATAAGGGAGTATATTTGTGCACGATAACGCTAAAATCTACGTTATCAGATACTAAGCACACCGAAACACATAGAATAATTAGGAAATAAAATTTGGCATGAAAAATTTTTTTGGTCTAGTATTGATTTTATTTACATCACTTTTATACAGTCAAAATCGAGTCATTACAACGGGGGTCCCTTTTTTACTTATTACTTCTGATGCAAGATCAGCAGGTATGGGTGAACAAGGGGTAGCAACAACACCTGATGCTTTCTCTCAAAACTGGAATCCTTCAAAGTACAGTTTTGCACCGAGCGAATCAGGAATTGGTGTGAGCTACACTCCCTACCTAAGTCAATTGGTCAATGATATTTTCTTGGCAAATGTTTCCTATTACAGGGTTGTTTCGGAACGTGCAGCTTGGGCCACAAGCCTAAAATATTTTAGTTTAGGCGAAATAGAAATTGGGCAAACACCTGCCGATTTTATCAATCCTCTTATCGAGCGTCCAAACGAATTTGTGTTGGATTTTTCTTATGCGTTAAAACTCAATGAATCATTTTCTATGGGGGTTACAGGTGCGTTTATCAACTCTGATTTAAAACTTGGCTCTGCAACTGATGATGCCTCAGCGGCCAGCACAGTAGCCTTCGGAATTTCGGGGTATTACCAATCTGATGAGCTTAGCTTAGGCACCTTTGACGGCAAGTGGCGAGGTGGATTTTACATCAGCAACCTCGGACCTAAGTTGACTTACGAAACAGACGGCTATGCAGATTACTTGCCAACAAACCTCAAACTAGGAGGAGGTCTTGATATTATTCTCGATAGCTATAACACCCTCACTTTGGGTCTAGAAATCAATAAATTGCTTGTGCCGACTCCTAGCGAACCCATTGTTTCAACAAACGACGATGGAGAAGAAATCATCACTGGATATGTACAACCTGACGTGAGTTTTATCAGCGGAATCTTTAAGTCGTTTGGAGATGCGCCAGATGGACTCAGTGAAGAGTTGCAAGAGTTTACCTGGGCTTTGGGTGCCGAATTTAATTATAACAACGCTTTCGCTCTTCGTGCAGGATATTTTAACGAGCATGAACTCAAAGGCGCAAGAAAGTTTATCACATTGGGAGCAGGCTTTAAATACAACGTCGTTGATATTGATCTTTCATATTTAATTTCAGCAACAAAAGTCATCAACCCACTCGAAAATACGTTGCGATTCTCGCTTACATTCAATTTTGGTGATAGCCAATAGAACTAGCCATTGCTAACATAGTTTGAATAATCACTTTTCCAGTTTTTACACAAACTGCGAATGCATTATCTTTGCAGTAAGATATCACTAAAGATATTGATTCTATGAAAGAAGTTACCAAAGAAACCTATGTAGCGTGGTACGAGAATATGCTTTTTTGGCGCAAGTTTGAAGACAAGCTAGCAGCTGTTTACATTCAGCAAAAAGTACGAGGGTTTTTACATTTGTACAATGGACAAGAGGCCGTTCTTGCTGGATCACTACACGCGATGGATCTGTCCAAAGATCGTATGATAACTGCTTATCGAAATCATGTTCAACCAATTGGTATGGGCGTTGATCCTAAAAAGGTGATGGCAGAATTGTATGGAAAAGCAACAGGTACTTCGCAGGGTCTAGGAGGCTCAATGCATATTTTTTCCAAAGAACATCGTTTTCATGGGGGTCATGGAATTGTTGGTGGTCAGATCCCACTTGGTGCCGGAATGGCTTTTGGTGATAAATATCATGGAAGTGATGCTGTAACTTTATGTTATATGGGCGATGGCGCAGTCCGACAAGGTTCACTTCACGAAACGCTAAATCTAGCAATGCTATGGAAATTACCAGTGGTATTCATCGTTGAGAACAATGGCTATGCCATGGGTACTTCTGTTGAACGGACTGCCAATCACACTGATATCTGGAAGTTGGGCTTGGGATATGAAATGCCCTGTGGTCCAATAGATGGGATGGATCCTGTGAATGTTGCAGAGGGTATTTCGGAAGCAATCAACAGAGCACGAAAAGGAGATGGCCCTACTTTCCTAGAAGCAAAAACATATCGATATCGAGGTCATTCGATGTCTGATGCGCAGCATTATCGAACTAAAGATGAGGTCAATGAGTATCGAAAAATAGACCCAATTACGCAAGTGCGTGAACATATTTTGAAAAATAAATTTGCCACTGAAGATGAGTTGGCTAACATAGATGCAGATGTAAAAAAACGGGTACAAGAATGCGCAGACTTTGCAGAATCCTCACCATACCCAGAAACATCTTTGATGTATGATGCTGTTTATGAGCAAAAAGATTATCCATTTATAGCACACAAATTATAATATGGCGATTAAAGTAAACATGCCGCGATTGAGTGATACCATGGAAGAAGGAACAGTATCTTCATGGCTCAAGAAAGTAGGTGATAAAGTTGAGGAAGGAGATATTCTCGCTGAAATTGAAACAGACAAAGCCACAATGGAGTTTGAGTCTTTCAATGAAGGTTTTTTATTGCATATCGGAATTGCAGAAGGCGAAAGTGCTGCTGTTGATAGTTTGCTCGCTATCATTGGCGATGAGGGAGAAGATATCAGTGGCTTGCTCAATGGAGAGTCAGCGACAGATGCTACAGAAGAAACCCCAGAAGCAGAAGAATC
>CAJXBR010000026.1 GCA_913051755.1 uncultured Flavobacteriaceae bacterium | reverse complement strand
ATATCTCGTAATGAAATCAAAGAATCGATCAGTCGATCATTATCCCTTTGATGTAAACCAATACTGGGTTCATCGAGAATGTATAACACTCCTGTGAGTTGTGCGCCGATTTGGGTTGCCAAACGAATACGTTGCGCCTCACCACCTGAAAGTGATTTTGAAGTTCGATGAAGTGTCAAATAATCAAGTCCAATATCTAAGAGAAACTGGATTCGTTTTTGAATTTCCTTGATGATTTCAGCAGCAATTAATTTCTGTTTTTCAGAGAGATTATCATTAAGTTGGTTAACCCAATGTGCAAGTTCAACCAAATCCATCGAAGAAATTTCTGAGATGTTTTTATCAGCCAACCTAAAGCACATCGCTGCTTCATTTAGGCGCGAGCCATGACAAGTTGGACATTCGATCTGATTCATGAATGATTTTGCCCATCTCTTGAGAGAAGAGGAGTGGGCATCTTTAAATTGAGTTTCAATGAAGGGGACGATCCCATCATAATCAATAGTGTATTCACGTGTTAACCCTAGTGTTTTGGAGGCGACAGAAAAACCTTCATTTCCCCCATGCAATATTACATCAAGTGCTTGCTTTGAAATGGATTTAATAGGGTCTTTTAAAGAAAATTTATAACGCTGTGCAATGCTTTCAAACTGTTTGAATGTCCAATTGTTTTTAAAACTTCCAGCAGGCTTGATTCCACCTGTGTGTATGGAAACAGAATCATCAGGTATAACTTTGTCTAGATCGACTTTATGCTTTATGCCAAGGCCACTACAGTCTTGACACATTCCCTTTGGAGAATTGAATGAAAAGGTATTTGGCTCAGGGATAGGATAGGCGATGCCTGACGTGGGGCACATCAGGTTGCGACTAAAAAATCTACTTTCTTCACTGCTCTGATCCCATAAAATCACAGTATTTTTTCCATGATACATGGCAGTTTGTAGGCTCTCTTTGAGTTGTATCTGTGAGCTTTTTTTGCTTCGATTGATGAGTAAACGATCAATGACAATATCGATATCATGCAGCTTGTAACGATCGACTTTGTATCCTAGTTTTATATCGACAAATTCACCATCCACTCGAACTCTAGTGAAGCCTTGCTTTAAAATGTTTGAAAACAATTCTCGATAATGACCTTTACGTGAGCGAACTACAGGCGCCAACAAAATCACTTTTTGATTGTTGAAGTCGTTGTGAATTAGAGAAACAATCTCATCATCACTGTATTGAACCATCAATTCTTGCGTGGCACTGCTGTAAGCATTGGCAGCTCTGGCATATAGCAATCGAAAAAAATCATATAACTCAGTAATCGTACCAACAGTTGATCTAGGACTCTTACTCGTTGTTTTTTGCTCGATGGCAACCACTGGTGACAAGCCATCAACCTTATCGACGTCTGGGCGATCCATACCGCCAATAAATTGACGTGCGTAAGCACTAAAAGTTTCGATGTATCTTCTTTGACCCTCTGCATGTAAGGTGTCAAAAGCAAGTGATGATTTTCCACTTCCCGATAATCCTGTTATGACAGTGAGCGCGTTACGAGGAATAGTTACATCAATGTTTTTAAGATTGTGTTCTCGAGCGCCTTTAACAACAATTTTTTCTCCCATGAGCAAACACGCAATATACTTTAATTTAATAAAATTTTGAAAGAGTTTTAGTTTGATTTATGAAGACCGAAATGATCAATCACATCTTCCAAAAAATCAAAAGCAGTATCTTTAAAATAGGAGTAGTCATCGTTCAATTGATCAACAGCATTACCCATTGGGTCTATGTTTTTCCGTTTTGACATTTGATTTAAAACCAATCGAATGCCCTCAGTACTAGCATAATCCTCAAGCCAACCATATTTTTTCATCGCCAAAAAATAGTGTTTAGCACTTGCAGGCATAAGGTGTAATTGCCGCTGAAGCATATCATAAACCTTTTGCACATATATCGACAATGGTAGGGGATGGAACTTCTCGAAGTGAGCAGCCAAAAAATGATCGTAAAACAAGTCTAAAATCACTCGAGATCGATGTCGATACAGATGGAATAAAACAGCACGCAATACCCTACTTTTTGGATGACTGTCAGTGTATAAATCAATTGTTCTGTGAAGATGAATGCCCAATTGAACAGACTGACTGTAATGTTTCAGGGTTTTATTGTTGATATGATCCCCAATAAAGTTGCCTAAAAGAGTGTTTTCATCATCTCCCGAAAGAATCATATGGCCTAAGTAATTCATCTCTCAAAAATATGAATGTTGGGGATACATTCTTTATTATCTTTGCAAAATATGACACTCATCAGTTCAATTTCTGGCATACGAGGAACCATTGGTGGAAAAGAGGGTAGTAACCTCACTCCTGTTGATGTGATTCGATTTACAAGTGCTTATGGTACTTGGTTATTACATAAACATCAAAAAGGGACAGTCGTGGTTGGTCGTGATGCTCGACCCTCGGGAGAAATGATCCAAGAGCTTGTTCAGCAAACACTTATCTCACTGGGAATCCATGTGATTGATGTGGGTTTATCGACGACACCAACTGTCGAAATGGAGGTTGTACGTCATAAAGCGCAAGGCGGTATTATACTCACTGCCAGTCACAACCCCAAAGAGTGGAATGCCTTAAAACTTCTCAATGAAAAAGGGGAGTTTCTTGATGCTGAAAATGGAGAGAAAATCAATAAGATAAGTAAAAACCTTTCATCTGTTGAGTTTGCTACAGTCAACAAATTGGGAGCGATATGCATAGAGACTGATGCAATTCAACACCACATTAATGCAGTACTAGACTTGCCACTTGTAGATGTAGAATTGATTAAAAATCGTGGACTGACAGCTGTTGTAGATGGAGTTAATTCAAGTGGGGGCATTGCAATACCAAAGCTGTTAGATACATTGGGTGTTAATGTTGTTCCCATACACTGCGAACCAAATGGCGATTTTCCACACAATCCCGAACCTCTTGCTCAACATTTAACAGACTTGTCCGAAGCAGTCGTGAGGCATCATGCAGATTTGGGTATTGCTGTTGACCCTGATGTAGATCGATTGGTCTTTATGGACGAGCAAGGGATTTTGTTCGGTGAAGAGTACACCTTAGTGGCTTGTGCTGACTATGTATTACATCAACATCCTGGAAATACAGTCTCCAACTTGTCTTCTACTCGTGCATTGGCTGAAGTCACTCGCCAGTATGGGGGAGATTATGTTGCAAGTGCTGTTGGAGAAACCCATGTAGTTGAACTTATGAAAAAAAGCAACGCTGTTATAGGGGGAGAAGGCAATGGTGGTGTGATTTACCCTGACCTTCATTATGGGCGTGATGCCTTGGTTGGTGTTGCATTATTCCTCTCGCATCTTTGTAAACAGGACTGTTCTGTTTCTGTTTTGCGTAGTAAATACCCAAATTGGCTTATGAGAAAAGATAAAATCAATCTGACTCAAAATCGTGATGTTGAAAGTCTACTCAACACCATTGCAACCTCATATACAGATAATACTGTGACACGTATTGATGGGGTGAAAATTGATTTTTCAGATGGTTGGGTACACATTCGAAAATCGAATACAGAACCAATTATTCGCATTTACGCTGAAGCAAAGACAGAACAGCGTTTAGATGAATTGGTAAAAGGGATTCAGGATATTGTCAATCACTTTTAGTGTGCATTCGCTTAAAACGATTGTGAGTCCACAAATAATATTTCGGATCTTCTTTGATAAGAATTTCCAATTCCTCAGTAAACTTGTCTGTAATATAATTTTCTTCTGTTTTTCTAGGTTCATTGGCCAGTACTGTAATTTCAGTTTTATAAAACCCCCTTTTTACGCGTCGCACTTTTGCCATTAAGACAGGAATATCGTGTTCTTTTGCAATGCGTTCAGCACCTGTAAAGACAGGGACTTCAGTGCCAAAAAACTTGCGGAAATAGGTCTTTTTCCTAATTTGAGGAGACTGATCACTCGCAAATCCATACAATCCTAAATGATTGTTTTCAACATGATGTTTGATTGACTTTACTGTCTCACGACGAGGAATCAAATAGGCACCATAACGCTTTCGAACTCTGATTATAAGCTGATCGAAGTATGGATTTGATAGAGGTGCGTAAATGCCATAGGCAGTGTGATCGGAATAATATCCCATCGATAAAAGCCACTCATAACTAGCATAATGTCCACACATCATGATGACTGATTTTCCCTGTAAAGCATAACTTTGTAGCAAGGACGAGTTCTTCACTACAAAGCGTCTTTGAATTTGACTTTTGGTCAAAAGAAGAGATTTCAACGTTTCAAGATATAAATCACAAAAATGCTTATACACTGCTTTTTCGATTGCTAGGCGTTGCGTTTCATTTTCGCCAAAACCAGTTCGAATGAGGTTATCACGCACCACTTTTTTTCGATAGCCGATGATTCGATAAAGAACAAATGATAAGACATCAGAAAAAACATACAACAAACGAAAGGGTAGTAAGGCGATAAAGTAGATTAGAGGAAGCGAAAGTATGTATATGAGTAAATTCATGAAAGTCTGGGCTAGATGGTTTTTCAGCTTACAAATATATATATATTTGGAACCAAATTTTGATATGTCATTACCTCTGTTGCTTCTCATCATTTCAAATGTCTTTATCTCCAATAAGGGTTTTTCAGATGTACAATTTTTCGATCGTTATAAGTTTTCAGTCTTCCAACTTCAAAAAAATGAGTATTTCCGTCTGTTAACTTCTGGATTTCTGCATGTCAACACAGCGCATTTGATCTTTAATATGTTTGCTTTGTACATATTTGGGGATGTTGTTATCCAAATTACAGGAGTTTATTTGTTTCTTTTGATCTATATTGCCAGTTTGTTTGCTGGAAACTATTTTACATATTTCAACCACAAGAATGAGCCCAATTACACAGCAGTAGGAGCGAGTGGTGCAGTTTCTGGAATTGTGTATTCTTCGATACTTATCTTTCCACAAATGAAGCTTGTTTTACTGTTTTTACCTATCCCAATTCCAGGGTACACCTTTGGAATTTTATATCTTTTATACACATTATTTGGAATGAAAAGTAGAAGGGATAATATAGGGCATACTGCTCATTTTGGAGGTGCATTAGCAGGGTTTTTGATCACTCTGTTAATATATCCATCCTTGATCTACATGCAAATGTACCTTATATTAGTTATGAT
Organism: uncultured Flavobacteriaceae bacterium; assembly: GCA_913051755.1. Next base: position 2,326 of record CAJXBR010000026.1, on the reverse strand, counting down.
GACTCCTTTATTAATGTACCTCGTGATGAAAAGCAGAGGTAAACTATAGGTTTGAAGTAGCGTTTTTAAGAATGCTTTTGATCGACGCCAAATCGTGACTACGAGCAATAACAGTTCCATTATCATCAATTAAAAACAATTCAGGGATGGAGCGCACGTTATATTTTTCGGCAACAGGATCTTGCCAGTGCCTTAAGTTAGAGACATGTGTCCAATTCAAACCATCATCCTCAATCGCATCTAACCAAAGCTTCCTGCTTCGATCGAGCGAAACACTAACAATCTTCACGTCCTGGCTTTTATAGGTGTTGTAAAGCTCTACAAGCGCAGGGCTTTGATTGCGACATGGTTTACACCAAGATGCCCAAAAGTCAATGACTGTAAATTTTCCTTTGGCTTGATCCAATGAAACCAATTCGCCATTTGGGCTAGGCGCTTTAAAATCTGGGGCAACATCACCTACCCTTGGAGTTTCTATATTAGCCTCTTCTTGCAATTCTTTTTGTCGCAGCAACTCAAGTATGTTTTGCGCGGACTTTGTCATTTGAATTTTGCTGTCTAGCTGATCAAATAAATCTTGCGCCTCTGTTTTGTCGATTTGTCCAGATGTAACACGCTGCTCTAAAATTAATGATGAAACATATGAGTCAGGATTCTCTTTGATAAAATTGATTTCAAAATCTGCAATTTTGACTACTATACCGTCATACTGCTCCTGTAAGTCTGAAATATTCAAACTGTCTTTACTCAACATAGCATTGCGCAGTTCAAAAGAAATCTCTTGTAATGCTTGATTAAATGTTCTCACTTCTTCTAAGAAACGAGAAACATCTTGATTTGATTTGGTACCTTTTATACTCGCTTTTTGAATGCTATCTTTTTTTGCTTCAACAGTGATTGTACCTGGTTCGATGACAACAGGAAGAAGGCTACGTACACCCTCAAAATTTAGATAGTGCATTTCAGGGTATTTGGATGAGCCAGAAAGACTAAACGTTCCAGCCTCGATTTGGACTGTGTCGATTGGCATTAATTGAGACTGCTCGTCAACACCTAAAAGAAGTACGTTTTGACCATCCTCAAGATCTATTAATCCATTTAAGGTATAATCTGTTGTTTCCGAACAGCTAGTGATAACAAAGAGTATTGCGAGGAATGGAGCGATTGTACGCATATTAATTTTTTTTCAAAGGTAAGTAATGTTTTAGTATTCTCAATTGATATGAATCATTACATAAAATCATCGTATTTTTGCTAAAAATAGACTCATGGCAGGCAACAAATTTGGTCACCTTTTCACATTAACTACATTCGGCGAATCTCATGGTCCTGCTTTGGGTGGAATTATCGATGGGTGTCCCGCTGGGGTATCAATTGATGAGGATGCTATCCAAGCAGACTTAGACCGTAGGAAGCCAGGACAATCAAAAATTGTGACCCAGCGAAAAGAGCCAGATCGTGTGGAAATTTTTTCTGGTATTTTTGAGGGAATGACAACGGGAACTCCTATTGGCTTTGTGATACATAATAGCAATCAGAAATCTAAAGATTATGATCATATTAAAAATGCCTACCGTCCATCACATGCTGATTTTGTCTATGATAAAAAATATGGTTTTCGAGATTATAGAGGTGGAGGGCGAAGCTCTGCCCGCGAAACGGTAGCAAGAGTTGTTGCTGGCTCTATTGCGAAACAGTTTATGTCTGGTGTGCAATTTCACGCTTTTGTTTCTGCAGTTGGTGATTTAAAACTTGAAAACCCTCATTTACAAACCGACTTTTCGTCGATCGAATCCAACCCTGTACGTTGTCCTGACCCTAAAATGGCAAAGGAAATGAAAGAATACATCAAGCAGATCCGAAAAGAAGGAGATACAGTAGGTGGATTGGTTACCTGTGTAATTAAAAATGTTCCAATTGGACTTGGGGAGCCCGTGTTTGACAAACTTCATGCGGAACTTGGAAAAGCCATGCTTTCAATCAATGCCGTAAAGGGGTTTGAATATGGAAGTGGCTTTGCAGGTGCTTCTTGGCGCGGAAGTCAACACAATGACCTTTTCAATTCGGATGGCACTACTAAAACAAACTATTCTGGCGGTGTTCAAGGAGGGATAAGCAATGGGATGGACATCTATTTTAATGTTGCATTCAAGCCAGTCGCAACGATCATGCAAGATCAAACTACAATTGACAAGTCTGGAAAAGAAATTACCATGGAAGGCAAAGGACGTCATGACCCTTGTGTAGTTCCGCGCGCGGTACCTATAGTGGAGGCAATGGCTGCACTTGTTCTTGCAGATTATTTCCTGATTGCGCGTACAAATTC
>CAJXBR010000025.1 GCA_913051755.1 uncultured Flavobacteriaceae bacterium | reverse complement strand
GCGCAAAACAAAAAGCTATTGTCCATTTATTTCACTGCTGGTTTCCCTGCAATAGATGATACTGTTTCCATTTTGGAACAACTTCAAGAAGCAGGTGTCGATATGATTGAATTGGGCCTTCCATTCTCCGATCCCCTTGCAGATGGACCTACAATACAGGAGAGTTCAACCAAAGCACTTCACAATGGAATGACGACTGATAAACTATTTGACCAACTCCAAGGGATTCGGAAAACCATTGATGTCCCTTTGATTGTCATGGGATACTTCAATCCTATGATGCAGTTTGGTGTCGAACGTTTTTGCAAACGCTGCCAGGAAGTTGGCATCGATGGGCTCATCATTCCAGATCTTCCTGTTGATGTGTATCATGAAAAATACCAAAAACTATTTCAGCAATACGGTCTTCTCAATATGTTTTTGATCACTCCTCAAACACCTGATGATCGAATTGACTATATCGATAAGGTCTCTGAAGGTTTTATCTATATGGTAAGTAGTGCTGCTACCACTGGTGCACGAGGTAGTTTCGGCAATGAACAAGAACAATATTTTAAACGTATTGGCGCTATGAATCTAAAGTCCAAACTCTTGGTAGGTTTTGGTATCAGTAATCGTGAAACCTATGATGCTGCTGTTGCCCATAGTCAAGGCGCAATCATTGGCTCTGCTTTCATCAAGCATTTGGAAAAGAATGGAAGCAATAGCGTGAAAAAATTTATCGGACAGATCCGATAAAAGACCTACCTCACAAACACAGGTTTTGTAGGATCGACTGTATGTTCCTCACTGTAACGATAACCATCGATATCAAAGCCCAAAATGTCTTCCGAAGTTTTTGAATTGTTGTCAATGAGATAACGCGCCATCAAACCCCTGGCCTTTTTGGCATAAAATGAAATGATTTTGAGGTTGCCGTTTTTGTAGTCTTTGAATATGGGCTCAATTACTGTTGCATCTAAGTCAGCTAACGAAACAGCAGAGGCATACTCCTTGCTGGCAAGGTTTACGACCAACTCATCAGATTGGAGTTCGCTATTGAGTTGGGCAGTGATTTTTTCTTGCCAAAACCCATAGAGATTTTTACTGCCATTCACGCCAAAAGAAATACCCATTTCCAAGCGATAGGGTTGCATCAAATCAAAAGGTTTGAGCATTCCATAAAGACCTGAAAGAATACGCAAACTGCTATTGAGGGTATCCCATTTTTCTTCGTCAATGGTATATGAATCAAGCCCAGAGTAAACATCACCATCAAAAGCGTACACAGCTGGACGAGCATTGTCAGATGTAAAAGGAGTCGTAAAACTCTGATTACGTGTCCAGTTTAGCTCGGCAAGTTTATCTGAAATTCCCATGAGTGACTTGAGCTCAGCTGGTGATTTTTTCCGCAATGCCAAATTCAAAGCAGCTGCTTCGTTGACAAAGACTGGCTGACTGCAATGCGCATGTGGCAATGGACTTTCATAATTTAAAGACTTGGCGGGGGATACTAATAGTTTCATATCAACAGCTTTTTGTCAAAAATATAAAGGGTTTTTGGGATAGGCAAGTTACAGATAGTCAAAGTGTTGATTGCTAAAAAGTATCTTCAATCCAACCGATGCTTTGCATAGTGTCGCCACTTGTCTAATACAGTAAGCATATCATTGGGTAAAGGGGCTTCAAATGACATCGGTTTGCCAGAAATAGGATGAACAAAGCCCAGCGTTTGGGCGTGTAGTGCCTGACGAGGGAGCAGTTTGAAGCAATTGTCCACAAACTGTTTGTACTTCGTAAAAGTAGTGCCTTTTAGGATGTTATCGCCCCCATACCGAGCATCACCAAACAGCGTATGCCCAATGTGTTTCATATGCGCTCTTATCTGGTGTGTGCGTCCTGTCTCAAGTCGGCATCTCACAAGTGTTGTGTATCCAAATCGCTCCACCACTTCATAGTGTGTAATGGCCTCTTTTCCTTGATCTCCATCTGGAAATACTGTCATAAGTAGGCGATTTTTGGGATCTCTACCAATATATCCTTCTATCGTACCAGTGTCATCCTTGACATCTCCCCAAACAAGTGCGTAATAACTGCGTTGCGAAGTTTTGTCAAAAAACTGTTTTGCCAGATGAGTCATTGCCTTTTCTGTCTTTGCCACGACGAGTAAACCACTGGTATCTTTATCAATTCGATGAACCAATCCAGGCCTATCATTGGCGTTTAATGGCAATGATTCAAAATGGTATAAAAGAGCATTGAGCAAGGTTCCATTGTAGTTCCCATGACCAGGGTGAACAACCATCCCAGCAGCTTTATTGACCACTACCAATGCATCGTCTTCATAAACAATTTCAAGTGGAATGTCCTCACCAACAAGCAGGTTTTCATATGGGGGATGAGTAAACAATACCTTGACCTCATCTCCACCTTTGACCTTGTAATTTGACTTCACAACCACATCATTGACACGTACACTTCCAGCCTTTGCTGCCTGTTGGATTTTGTTTCGCGTTGCATTCTCAATGCGATTCATCAGGAATTTATCTACACGCAGGGCTAGTTGACCACTATCAGCAGCAAAGGAATAATGCTCATACAGAGAATCGTCTATATCTTGTGTTTCCATCAGCGACCACGTTTTCCATTTCCGAGAACCAAATCAACTTTGGAGGATTTTGGAATTTTTTCACCCGGCTCAATTTCGTCCCCTTCAAATCGCAAAGCCAAGACCATGTCTTTTCCAATATTATTGCGATAAGATATTTTTCCAACCTCAAGTCCAACTGCTCGAAGCGAAGTAACTGCATTGCGATAGGTAACTTGGACCACGTTTGGTATGGATACTTTTCGATATGTAGATGGATTGAGTGTGAGATAAATTTTACGTCCACGTTTCACTTGTTCAAATGCTCGAGGTTGCTGCTCGATTACAGAAAATGGAGGAATTTCTGGATTGAAATGAGTGGAGTCGATGACTTCAAAATTTAATTTAAGATCTGAAAGCATCTCATTTGCATCACTCAACTGAACTTGATATAAATCTGGCACTTCAATTAAATTATTTTGACGGGTGTGAAAGTGCAACCCAACAAACAATAAGAAAATAAACCCAACAAGAATAAGCCCTGCTTTAAGCAATAAAAAAATCAGGGTTTTACTAATAAAAAAATTCAATAGTCGCATGGATTGTGCTTGTTTGCAAAAATATTCTATGTGTGGGGTCAAAATTAATGATATTTTTGTCAAATGAGACCACGAGTAGCTGTCATCATGGGTGGATACACTTCGGAACACAACATTTCGATGAAAAGTGGTGCTGTAGTAATGGCACATATAGACAGAGATGCTTATGAAGTATATGCTGTTCATATCAAAAAAGATGCATGGTTGGTTGAAATAAATGGCAATTGGAAACCAATCGACATTTCTGATTTTAGCTGTGACGACATCAAATTTGATGTTGTTTTCAACTCTGTACATGGCGCACCTGGTGAAAATGGTGAAATTCAAAAATATTTTGACAGCTTACATATCCCCTACACTGGTTGCTCTGCCCAACTATCATCGTTGACCTACAACAAATACAAGACCTTAAAATTACTAGAGCCTCATGGCATCGCCATGGCAAAACGCATTGTTTTAACTGCAAAGGATACGATCAATACACATGAAATTGTTTCAAAGCTAGGGCTTCCTTGCTTTGTGAAAGCCAACCAAGCAGGTAGTAGTTTTGGTGTTTCCAAAGTTCATAAAAAAGAAGACCTAAGCAAGGCAATTAAATTTGCATTCAAAGAAGACAATACAATACTCATTGAATCTTTTTTAGAAGGTATTGAAGTATCCATTGGGGTTATTACTTACAAAGATACAGTGCGCGTTTTGGCACCAACAGAAATCGTAACTGAGAATGGTTTTTTTGACTTCAGCGCAAAATACGAAGGCAAATCTGCAGAAATCACACCTGCTCGATTGACAAATGCGCAACATGATACACTACAAACAGCTGCCAAAAAGGTCTATACTACTCTTGGCATGAAAGGATTGAGTCGAAGTGACTTCATCTTTGTTGGAGACACGCCTCACTTTTTAGAGATCAACACTGTGCCAGGACTTACAGAAGAAAGCTTGTTGCCACAACAAGCCAAACATGCTGGCATTTCTTTAAAAGAACTATTTAGCAATGCCCTAGTTGAGGCCATTGAAAAATAAATAACTTTGTATTATGAAACGAGCTGTCTTTCCAGGATCCTTTGACCCTATCACTTTAGGTCACCAAGACATCGTAGAACGAGGCGTCACGATATTCGATGAAATCATCATTGGCATTGGTCATAATGCTGATAAAAACTATATGTTTTCGCTCGATCAACGAAAAATGTTTATTGAGCAGTGTTTTCAAAACAATCCAAAAGTCAAAGTGATGGATTACAAAGGGTTAACAATTGATTTTTGTAAATCTACAAGAGCGAATTATCTTCTGCGTGGGGTTCGAAACAATGGTGATTTTGAATTTGAAAAAGCCATCGCTCGTACCAATCGTGAACTGTCAGAAATCGAAACAGTGTTTTTGTTAACCTCTGTGCAAACTTCATTTATCAGCAGTAGTATAGTCAGAGAAATCATCCGAAATAAGGGAGATTATAAACGATTCGTGCCTGATTGTGTACGCGTCTAAGAAATGTTCAGATGATCGAGTAAATACTTGATATTTCCATAAGAATTTTCAAGTGCTTTGGCCATTTTCGTTGGGCCTTTCCATTCAGCTTTTGTGATGTCCTCTTGCGATTCTGGTTTCAATTTTCCAGAGAAGTTTGTCGTCATGTGAAACCAGTAGGTTTCTTTGAGTCGATATTGGTTATTCCTCCTAAAAACATGATATGTAATACCAGCAAAACTGATCAACTTTAGTTTTTTGACGCCAGTTTCTTCTTTCACTTCGCGCAATGCTCCATTTTCCAAAGTCTCTCCTTTGTCAACTTTTCCCTTGGGCAGATCCCATTTATTCTTTCTAAAAATAAACAGCATCTTACCTTTTTTGTTTCGAACCAAACCACCTGCTGCTTGAACCAATGGCAATTTTGTTTTAAACATATCAATCAAAACAGAGGGGTCATCATCAACCAAAAAGATTTTATTTGAACCTGCGGTCTTCACTGCCTGCATAATGGTTTTGAAAGTTGATGATGCAAGTGGCAAAACAATCGCATCTTTAGACTTTGCGAGTGAAGATGTTAGGGTAATCAACTTTGTATTGATAAAAACTTTATACTTTTGTCCCATGATTCACGATGCCTTCACAGCTAAAAAAGTTGCTGAGTTACTCATACAAATTAATGCAATAAAGTTGGAACCCAAAAATCCATTTACTTGGGCCAGTGGTTGGACTTCACCAATTTACTGTGACAACCGTATTGCTTTGTCTTATCCAACAGTTCGCACATACTTGCGAGAGGAGTTTGCAAAACAAATTGAAAAACATCATGGCAAGCCCGATGCAATTGCTGGTGTGGCTACTGGAGCAATTGGGATTGGTGCCTTGGTCGCTGAAAAACTCAATTTGCCATTTGTTTACATTCGTCCAAAACCAAAAGGTCATGGGCGTAAAAATCAGATTGAAGGAGTATTGCCCAAAAATAGTCAAGTTGTTGTGATTGAAGATCTGATCAGCACTGGAAAAAGCAGCATGGAAGCGATAAAGGCATTGCGAGAAAGTGATGCGTCGATCAAGTGTTTACTATCTATTTTTGATTATAATTTTAAAGTGGCGAAAAAGCGTTTTGAAAAAGAAAATGTCAGTGTGTATTCATTGAGTGATTACAATCATTTAATAGAACTCGCAACAGATAATAGATTTATATTGAAAAGTGAAGAGCAGATATTGAGAAATTGGCGTTTGGCTCCTCAAAAATGGAAACCCTAACAGCATATGGAAATCAACAGCTCAACAGCCACAGTTGATCAGTCAACTGAAATGCTTTTTTCGAAACTCTCACAAGTTGAAACCTATAAACAATTGATGCCAGAAGGTGCTCAATTTACAACGATAAGTGACAGTCAATTCCGATTTAAGCTTGGTGGAATGCCCGAAATAGGTCTTACCATCAGCGATAAACAACCCAATGAATCAATCTTTTTAAAATCATCCAGCGATAAAATCTCTTTTTCGCTACGAGGGAAGCTGACAGAAGTTTCAGCAGATCAAACCGACATTCAGCTTCATTTCAAAGGAGATTTCAACCCCATGATGGCAATGATGGTAAAAAACCCATTGACACAATTCATGGAGTCATTGGTCAGCAACATGCACAAATTGTAACTCTTTTACATCAAATTTTTGCGTACCAGATGTCGTTTCCAAAACCAGCTTACCCTCAGAATTGACAGATTGAATGATCCCCTCAAACGTTTTATTGTCTTTTAAAAACAGCCTGCTTTGGCCAAGGCCATAGAGGGATTTATGATAATCATCATTACAATTTTTTATAGGGGGTGTCAAGCATTCAATAAGGCTAGTAGTCAGGTAAAACAGCAAAGCATCAATGTCATAACTTTTTCCTGTCAACAACTGCATCGAAGTCGCATTTGGAAGGTTTTGGAATTCAACTTGATTAACGTTTAAACCTACACCAATAATGAAGGAACTGACAGTTGATTGGTGAACGCTACTTTCAATTAAAATCCCAGCCAGTTTGCTGTCGCCTGACAAAATGTCGTTTGGCCATTTAACACAGATATTAGGTATTTGAAATGATGAAAGCCAATGCAGCAAACAAACAGAAACAATTTTGTTGATTGAAAAAACTTCTTTGATTGGCAGGGTAAAATTTGGCATATGAAGAGAAAACATTAGGTTTTTTCCAGCTTGACTTGTCCAAACTTGCCCACGTTGACCTTTCCCTTTTTTTTGATATTGGCTCATGACAATAGTAGGTGTTGTTGGTTTTTTTTCCAAAATCAACTTGCGCAAGTAGTCATTTGTAGAGTCAATGGCATCAAGTTTGATTATATTCATGAAGCAAAACTAGCAAATAAGGTATCGAATTACGCGAATTTGTGATAGATTTGCTTCACCAACTTATATGGGTAAACTCGAAAACACTGATCAACTCATCGCAGCGATAGTCGACGCTCTCGAAGATATTAAGGGGGAAGACATTAAAGTGTTGGACTTGAGAGATATTGAAAATGCCGTTTGCAAATATTTTATTGTTTGCTCGGGAAGTTCAAACACGCAGGTGAATGCTTTGGCGGGATCAGTTCAAAAAAAAGTAAGTAAATCACTTCTTGAGAAACCATATCAAGTTGAGGGGACAGAATCAGCAGAATGGGTTCTTTTGGATTATATTGACATTGTTGTTCATATTTTTCAAAAAACTATTCGGGAATATTACGATATCGAATCTCTTTGGGGTGACGCAAAATTGATAGAAATTGCTTCTAATTACTAAAAATGGCTAAAAAAGAAAAAACTCCGAATAAAAAAACCAACTATAGTTCCTACTGGCTCTATGGCTTGATTGCTGTGTTTTTTATCAGCATGTCTTACTTCAATAATAGTGGCGTTTCAAAAGATCAGCGAATAAACATCTCAACATTTGAACGATTTTTGAATGACGATGAAGTAGAGCGCGTATTGGTCATCAATAAAAG
>CAJXBR010000024.1 GCA_913051755.1 uncultured Flavobacteriaceae bacterium | reverse complement strand
TAAGGAATAACAACAGAAACATCAACATGATTTTGTTTATTCACTCCCGATTTTGCTTTAGCTTCTTCTAGTAAAGAGTCCTGTGATCCAACCAACAACTAACCCATAAATACAAGAAAAAATCAAAAGAAATGGATAAGTAACCCAAAAGAATTTCGCTTGCATATCTACTTGTTGTTGAATCTGATCGGAAGTCATCTGGGGAAACCTTTCTGCCATTTGCTTTGCTGTAACCTCGTTTCCGAGCCTTTCAACAAAATCTGGCTCAATGACATTCGCAAATAAAAGCGTGTAAAATACAGCTATAATTCCTGAGATCAGTGCTGTTGCTGTGCCGAGTTTTACTGCCTGCCTTACGCTTAATTTATTACCATTTGCAGATCGAAAACTAACAATGGCAATGATGATACACGCTGCAGTTACAACTAAATTTACAATTTGAGGTACGTTTGAACCTGAATAGGTGAGGTCCATAAAGTGTAACATCAAACTGAAAAAAATGGTTATAATTGAAATGATCATACCATATTTATAGCTGTAGGTTCGAATGGTAGGGGTGTTTGTTTGCATGATTATTGTTTAATTGTATGGTAAAATTAGGAAAAACTATTAAATTTGCACACGTTTTAATTTCACTAAACTAATGAAATCAGGTATTCATCCCGATAATTACAGATTGGTAGCTTTCAAAGATATGTCTAATGATGATGTCTTTATTACAAAGTCAACTGCAAATTCTAAAGAAACAATTGATGTTGATGGTATTGAGTACCCATTGATCAAACTTGAGATTTCAAGAACTTCTCATCCTTACTATACTGGAAAAGCCAAATTGGTTGATACTGCTGGTCGTATTGATAAATTTAAAAACAAATATGAAAAGTTTAAAAAATAGACTTTCATATTTGCTTCACCTCTCTTTGGGAGGTTTTTTTATTTTTAGACTTTACAACATCACATGAATATCCGGTTGTTTGATGGATTAGACAGAGAATACTTGCTTCCTTTTGTCTATTTGCACCCTGTTGCTGACTTGTTTATGGGTGGTATGACTTTTAGAGAGCGATGGCTCAAATTGTTTGCAAATACTGTGACTGTCGAAACAGTTGATTATCTAACTGAACCAAATGACATAACCCCTGACATATGCATACTAGCGTCTTTGATTCCTACTCTAGAATTTGTCGATGCTGTTCAATCTTTAGCTCCCAATCAAAAACTCGTCTGCGAGGGTGAGGTTCTTGCTTATCATGGGAGTGTTGCTTCAAATGATTTTAGGTTAGATTCATACGAAAACATTTCGATTCAAAAATCAAAATATACTCGTATCAAACACAACTGGGATCTTTTCCTTATGAATGAGCATGCACTGCGATTTGATATTTCTATACTCTCACAAGACAAAATCTCCGCAAAGATAGCAGACACCAACTTACAAATTGGCGATGGTGGAATTACAATCGGCTCCAATGTGAACATGGAAGGGGTTAGCTTAAATACATCCGATGGCCCAATTTTCATTGAAGAGGGCGCAACAATCATGGAGGGCTCTATGTTGAGGGGACCTTTGTATATTGGAAAAAACAGTATTATTAAAATGGGCACCAAGGTTTATTCCAATTGCTCCATTGGACCAAAGGCAAAAGTCGGAGGGGAAGTCAATAATGTTGTTTTCTTTGGCAATTCCAACAAAGGTCATGATGGCTTTTTGGGTAATGCTGTGATTGGCGAGTGGTGTAATATTGGCGCCGGGACAGATGCTTCAAACCTTAAAAATGATTATGGGCTTTTACGTGTTTGGGATTATAAGATTGGTAATTTCGCCAATACTGACTTGCAGTTTTGTGGACTTATGATGGGAGATTACTCCCAATGTGCTATTCAAACCACTTTTAATACTGCTACTGTTATTGGGGTTGGTTGTAACTTATTTGGGCATGGTTTCCCACGCCAGTTTATCCCTAGTTTTTCGAGAGGAGGCGCACAAGGCTTTACCGAAAACCAAATCGATAAAGTAATCGAAACTGCAAAAACTATGAAAAAGAGACGGGGTGTTGAACTTACCTTAAAGGAAAGCGAGCATCTACAAACAGTATTTCAAAGTACTGCAAACCTCAGAAATTAATTCACGTTCATTTTCTTACTCTTCGAAGATCAAGCATATTCACTGGATTGGGGATCATTCCCTCTACATTGGGGTGTGTGAAGCGAAGAACTTCATCATAATACAACAGAACAAAAGGTGCTGTATCAATCAGTTGTTGATCTAAGTTGTTGATCAAATTGTTCCGTCGATCTGCATCCAAGGTTGCAGCGATTTCTTTATAGCCGTCGTCAAATGTTTTGCTTTTGAAGTGCGTGTAATTGGGGCCATTTGGAGAAAAATTTTCTGAAAAATAAGGCAGTAGATAATTTTCAGGATCAGGGTAGTCTGCTACCCAGCTGGCACGAAATAATTCTAATTTTCCATTCGACTTGGCCTCGCGCAATGCTGCTGAAGGCATCACCTCAATGTTGATCGTTATCCCAATTTTATTGTATGCATTTTGAAGATATGTACACAAATCAACATAATTTTCATCTGTTGCGAGAGAAAAGGTCGGATTCTGAATCCCAGTATCTACACGAAACTGCTCCAAGAGCTCTTTTGACTTTTTCATGTCAAACGAATACCCTTGAACAGCTAGATTGGTATTGAGTCCATGAGGGATAAAACCTTTAGTTGCAGGATTTCCGATATTATTTTTTAAAAACCGAATCATTTCCTGTCGATCAAGACCATAATTTAGTGCTTTTCGCAAGGCAATGGATTGAATTTCAGCTTTTTTATTGTTCAAGTAAATGCCGATATATTCTGTATTTAGATAAGGAGAACGGAGGAGCTTGATGCTGTTTCTGTACTTCTTTTTCAATTGTCCATTTTTATCCAGCAACTCATCTTTATATGATGCATCCAGCGAATTGATCATGTCTAATTTCCCTTGCAGAAACAACAGAAACTCACTTTGTTTATCTGGCACAAAAGTGATGGCCACAGATTCGAGATGTGGCAACTGCTCTCCCTTTTCGTTGGTTTCAAAATACAGTTGATTTTTTCGCAACACCATTTTTAGGTTTTGCATCCAAGCTTTAACATAAAATGGCCCTGTACCAATTGGTTTGGTACTGATGGCGTTGTTTGGAAGGTCATTAAGTTCTTCTGGTAGAACACTGAGGTACTTCATACTCAAAATCCCGAGAAAAGGACTAAAAGGATGGATGAGTTCAATTTTAAATGTTTTATCATCAATAGCTTCGTAATGCTTTACACTCTCCAGTGTCCACAGCCCTGGTGATGCAATTTTTTTGTTTTTAATCCTGTTAAAACTATAAACAAAATCACTGGCAGTGACAACTCTCGTTTTTTGATCTCCAAAGATTTCAGACTTATGAAAATAGACATCATCACGTAAATAAAAGAGATAGGTTTTTGCATCTTCAGAAATCTCCCAATGGGTTGCAATATCAGGTTGTATGTTGAGTTCATCGTCAAGTCGTACAAGACCATTAAAAATTTGATTCATTGCCCAAATACTTCGCAAATCTCGTGCGTATGCAGGATCTAGGGTATTGATGTTTTCATGAATATTGAGTCGAAAAATATGCTGGGAATCGATTTTGTTGTTTGAAGAACACCCTAATAGACAAATAAGGATTATTGAAATAAATCCAAACCAAATCAAACTATATTTTTTGTTCCTTTCCAAGGCTTTATATTTGCACCATAAAATTAAACCAATTCTAATAAAGTTTTGATATCTGCGACTGTTGCTTTTAAAACCTTAGGTTGTAAACTAAATTTTTCAGAGACCTCTACTTTGGCACGTAAGTTTACCGAAGCAGGTTATGAGAGGGTTCCTTTTGACATGAAAGCTGATGTTTATGTCATTAATACTTGCTCAGTCACTGACAATGCGGATAAAAAATTCAATTCATTGGCACGCCAAACGCGCCAGCGCAATCCCAATGCATACTTGATTGCAGTTGGTTGTTATGCCCAACTTCAACCTGAAGAATTGGCCAAAGAAGGCAGTGTTGATATGGTTTTAGGTGCGAAAGAAAAATTTGACATAATATCTTATTTAACTGATTTATCAAGAAAAGAGCAAACCCAAGTTCATGCTTGTTCTATCGAAGAAACAGACACCTATGTTGGGAGCTATGCGATTGGAGAGCGCACACGTGCGTTTTTAAAGGTTCAAGATGGTTGTGATTATAAGTGCACCTATTGCACTATCCCACAAGCACGTGGAATTTCAAGAAGTGGTGTGCTAGAGAACATCATCAGTCAGGCCAAAGAAATTGTGCGTAAAGACATCAAAGAAATTGTATTGACTGGGGTCAATATTGGCGACTATGGGAAAGGTGAATTTGGCAATAAAAAACATGAGCATACTTTTCTTGAACTTGTGCAAGCACTAGACGAGGTTGAGGGAATAGATCGTTTTCGAATCTCTTCGATTGAGCCTAACTTACTTTCGGAAGAGTTGATCAATTTTGTTGCTGAATCCAAACGATTTGTCCCTCATTTTCATATTCCACTCCAGAGTGGAAACAATGAAATTCTTGGTCAAATGCGTCGTCGTTATCAACGCGAATTATATGTTGATCGAGTCAATCAAATCAAGCGTTTGATGCCAGATGCTTGTATTGGAGTGGATGTTATTGTTGGCTTTCCAGGCGAATCAGACCAACACTTTTTAGACACCTATTCTTTCTTAGTTGATCTGCAAGTCTCCTATCTCCACGTGTTTTCATACTCTGAGCGACCCAATACGCCAGCAGCATCTATGCAAAAACAAGTGCCAAGAGCAGTGAAACAAAAACGATCGAAGATGATGCGAGGATTGTCTGCAAAAAAGCGTCATGCTTTTTATGAAAGTCAACTTCATAAAACAAAAACCATTTTATTTGAAGCTGAAAATAAAGAAGGCTATATCCAAGGATTTACAGAAAACTATGTAAAAGTCAGAATGCCATGGGATCCTGGTCTTCAAAATCGAACACTTAAAGCAACCCTTTCAGAAATTGATCAGAGGGGGATGGTTAGACTCGCAAAACTGCAATTGGTTTAGATACGTACACCAACAGGAAGCATGCTGCGATACCTCTTGTTTTTTTTAATAAAACTTACGATATCAGGGCTTGTTGGCATCACACTCACGTTACGATCTTCGATGATGGAAAGCACTTCTTTAATGAATTCCTCTTTAAAAATAGCGTCATCGATATTTTTAGGTAATATCAATTTTGTCAGAAAAATTTTTCTTTCTTGTTGCGCATACTCGATTTTGGCCAAACCGTCATTTGTTTCGGTTTCAAATTGGCGCAAAAAGGAATTATCTATGATTTCCATAACATCAAACTTTCTGCAAATTTAAGCAAAATAAAAAAGACTGTAGTTTTGTAGGGTCATGAATAATGAAATCCATGTGTATTGTATGCCTGGAATGGCAGCAAATTCGAAAATTTTTGAATACGTACGTTTGCCCAAACAGTATAAAATTCATTTGTTGGATTGGATTGAGCCTACAGAAGACGAGAGCCTTCAGTCATACGTCAGTCGGCTGAGTGAAAAGATAACGCATGAGCAGCCAGTTTTGATTGGTGTTTCGTTTGGAGGAATTATCGTTCAGGAAATGAGCAAAATTATTTCAACAAAAAAGGTCATTATCATATCTAGTGTAAAGTCATTTAAGGAATTCCCAATTCACTTCACACTTGGTCGAAAATCGAAGGCGTATAAATATTTCCCAATACAATGGGTTGATAAAACAGAGGACTTTATCAGTTTTGTTTTTGGACCATCCATGAAAAAGAGAATGAAGCTTCATAAGTATTACCTTTCTGTTCGAGATAAAAAGTATCTTGACTGGGCTTTGCATCATTTTTTTCAATGGGATAGAGAAGAAGCTGACCCAGATGTGGTTCATATTCATGGTTCCATTGATGCTTTGATTCCAGTATTTACTATCAAAAATTATATATCAGTACCAGGTGGAACACACGCCTTGATTTTGCAAAAAGCACCTTGGCTCAACAAACATCTTCCAGAAATCATATCAAAATGAAAAATAAGTTTTTACCAAAGTTCACTTTTTTCTTTCTGTTATTTGTAATCATTTTTTTGACAAAATGCAACACAGCCAACAGCACTTCATCTACTCATTTGAAGCTTCAAAGCATCCCATCACAACCAAAAATGATATCATTTGCCAATGAAAAAGTACCTCTGGATAAGAACTATGTCCAGGAGCGATTGGATCGTGAATTATTGGTTAATACTTTTTGGCATTCAAATACGATTTTGGTGTTAAAACGTTCAAAAAAATACTTTCCAATCATAGAGCCCATCCTCAGAAAAAATGGCATTCCACATGACTTTAAGTATTTGGCAGTCATTGAAAGTGGTTTGATTCATGTAAAATCACCAGCAGGTGCAGAGGGTTTTTGGCAGTTTATGCCACAAACAGCAAGAGAATATGGATTGCAGGTCAATGATTATGTTGATGAGCGTCTAAACCTAATAAAATCGACTGAAAGTGCAGCTGCATATTTGAAAGATGCTTATGAAGTGTTTGGGAATTGGACTTTGTCTGCAGCGTCATACAATGCTGGAATGCAGAGAATTCAATCTGCAATGAACAAGCAAAAAGCAAAGTCCTATTACGATTTGTTTCTCAATGAAGAAACCAGTCGATATATGTATCGACTACTCGCCACAAAGTTGATTTTTGAATCACCTGAAACCTATGGTTTTGCGATTACTGATGAGGAGGCTTACGCTTTTCCAAATACCAAGCTTGTTCGAATCAGCAAGTCGAACATTAACTGGGTTGATTTCGCCTTGTCTCACGACATGAGTTATGCTGATTTTCGAGAATTGAACCCTTGGATTAAAGGGCATTCAACTGCCAATCGAAACCAAAAGGAATATGGAATTCTCGTCCTGGGGGACTAAATTCGCTTTAGCTGTTGTTGCATAAGCTTGATTTGTTCGCCCATAATTCCTTGTTTGTCGAGTTTTTTGGCTTCTTTGAGAAGTGTAGTTGCTTCTCTTTTTCTTCTTTTTTGCATAACAATCCCTGCAAGACTGAGTTTTGCCATCGCCATATCATGCTTCATATTGAGACCAAGTGATATAGCTTTTCGAAAGTATTTTTCTGCTTGTGTGAGATTTGATTGAGAAGTGATGACTCCTCTTATGAAATTATAATATCCAACTTGCTTTGTCGTTAAAGCGCTTTCTGGATTTTTGATTCTGTTTAACCATCTTTCGGTTCCCTGAAAATCTTGTTTTCGCATGCGGAGAAAAGCCAGCAATAGAATTTCATTTTTATAATACAGGAAAACAAACACTCCAGAAAGAAAGATCAAGGCAATGCCATTGCCGATAAATTCTTCTGTAAATTGGTAAACAGCATAGAACAAACTTAAAACGGCTAGAACGATTTTGATAAATTTTGGAAACATCTTATAGATTTTCTGTTCAAAAATAATTAATTCTTATGAAATGCTTCTTGAAATCGTGGTTTTATATTGTATATTTGCAGCCGTTTGAGTAAGAGATACACAATATATTATGAAAAGAAC
>CAJXBR010000023.1 GCA_913051755.1 uncultured Flavobacteriaceae bacterium | reverse complement strand
TGGATTCAAAATCCAGTTTCTTCGGAAGTGTGGGTTCGATTCCCACCCAAGGTACGATTATCCTCAAGAATAATTTGACTTACTCAAACACTGTTTTGAGTGAAAAAAGAACATGTCTGCCAACAGCTGGTTCATAAAACCGACCCCCAAATGCATTGATTCGAATATTGTCAAAATAGTACGTGTCCGTTAGGTTGAAGACAGAGCAGCCAAGCTCAACAAAAGCACTTCCTAAATAAAACTGTTTGTGTATTTCCAAATGAGCAAGACTATAAGGGTCAATGCCAACAGTATTGGAATTATTTGCAAAATACTCTCCCACAAAATGCCCATCAATAAGTACTTTCCAACCATTATTATTGTAGATCCATCTCAAGTTTGCAGTGTTTGAGGGTACGCCCGGAAGGGTTTTTTCTGTTCCTCCATCATCAAATCGAAAGGAAGCGATAGACAAACCACCTTGAAGCAAATGATTTTTATAAGCGTAGAGCGAGGCTTCCACCTCAATTCCAAAGCGAGTTGATTCGCCAAGATTTTTGTAAAAGTTTTGACTAGGATAGTCTTCCAACTCGTAACGAATCAATTCGTTCCTTGCTGCTGTGTAAAAGGCAACTGCTTCCCAACGGAAAGAGGTTTTCTTTTGCCTAAAGCCAAAATCCAAACCATTAAAAACCATTGGTTTTAAATCTGGATTAAATCCTCTGCTATAAGGGTTAGCTGATAGCTCACTAAGCGCAGGTACCTCAAACCCAGACCCCAATGAAAGAAACCATGTTGAAGATTGATTAATATTCCATAGAAAACCTACATGAGGAGACCACTGCCTAAATTGACGATGATATTTTTCTTCACTATTTTGAAAACGATCGTCCAAAGTAACCAAATTACTATCATATCGAAGACTAAAATCAAATATAGATTTCCCAACTACAATGGACCAAATCCCAAATGCGCTTGCTGCATTAAAATGCTCAATCTGATTCATTGTTTGATTGCCTTTTGTTCCTGCAAGGTTGGCATATCGTTTCCGATGATCTCTCTGATTTTGAAAATCAAGACCTATAATCCCTTCGCTATAACCAATGTCTGATGGGAAACGATAAAGAATGGTACCACCATAAAAGTCTCGATTCAAGTTGACCAAGCCACCATTTTCAAATGGCAGTTTTCCATCGAAAAGCCTTGGGCTATAGTGAAGGATCGATTCCAGTTCTCCACCTCGAAATGGGGTTTTGTATTTCCATGCCATTTGAGATTGACGAACGCTTTCCCCTGCTTCATAGGTTTCATTTTTTTTTCGTGCTTGTGATCTGCCCACACTGACTTCATTTATGGTAAGACCACCAGGGTCAAAAGCATAAGGACTGTCAAAATGAAGTATAGATATGGTATGTGCTGCTTTATTTTTTTGTAGATTTAATTTGACAAAAGCACTTTTGTTTTCAAAGCCAGCATGATTGCGAAATCCATCCGTTTTTTGATAATTGAAAGATCCAATGATGGAAGAATGATATGATAGATTTTGATTAATTGTAGCGTCTGAATACAACAAACCAAAGCTGCCGCGCTGCAAGCGGATACTTGCTTTATAGGAGTTGGGATCAGACGTAAAAAATGAAAGCACGCCACCAGCAGCATTTCCGTGTCTAGACCCTGCAGGACCACGAACGACCTCAGTTTGCTGAATAAGATGCAATGGTAAGTGATCGATTTGGCTCTGGCCATCGGGAGTTGTTTGGGGAATATCATCCAATAAAATTCGAATTCCTCTCACGCCAAAGGAAGCACGAGAGCCAAAGCCTCGTATGGAAATCCGATAATCTTGCGCTGCATTACTCGTGTTTGTAAGCCAGACACCCGACACAGAGTTGAGCTCTTGTTCGATGGAGCGAAAATGCCCGTTGGCTGACCAGGAGTTTATCGATATTGGCAAAGAACATTCTTCAGACAAGATTAATGGAGATTTGATCACAACCTCATTAAGGTTTAGGGTATCTTGCGCATGACCAGTGGCAACAAAAACCAACACAAAAAACAGTTTTCTCATCATCCTTTAGGAGTATAAGTTAAGAAGACCATCTGGAATAGATAGGTGGAGTTGTTTTTTTTCTTTGTCGATTTTATGGATTAGTTCATCGACCAAAGGGATTAGTACTTTTTTGTTCAAGAAATTGACCTCTAACAACACTTGTGAATTGGCATCATTGACATTTATAATTTTTCCAACCGAACCTAGTGTGGTATCAACGATTTCGAAACCAATGATTTCATGGTAATAAAATTGGTCATCATTCAGGGAAGGCAATTGATCCAGTGGCAAGTACACCGATTTCCCAATAAGTTCATTGGCCTGTTGTTCAGAATTTACTTCTTCAATCGATACGCGTAAGAGTTGTGTTTTATGTAGCTTAACAGCTGTTGTGAAGTAGGGTATCAACCCTGTCTTTTGTTCTAAAAGAAAAGATGCTAATGATAAATATTTATGGGGTTCATCTGTGTCGAGTTTGATCAACACTTCGCCCTTAAAACTGTATTTGGCGACAACTGTTCCTAAAAAGAAGCAGTCTTCTTTACGCATGAACTTATACTGTCTTTCTATTCAGATTTACTGTCTTCTGCAGCTTCCTCACCAGGAGCTTCAGCAGCAGGTGCAGGAGTTTCAGCTTCTTCAGCTGTTGCTTCTTCTTTTAGTTCTTCTTCTGCATCAGGGGTTGCTTCCTCAGCAGGAGTTTCCTCAGCAGCTGGTTCAGGCGTTTCAGCTTCCTCAGCAGGCGTTTCCTCAGCAACTGGTTCAGGAGTTTTAGCTTCATCGGCTGGTGCTTCTTCTTTTTGTTCCTCTGCTTCAGGGATTAATTTCTCAGCAGGTGTTTCCTCACCAGCTGGTTCAGGCGTTTCAGCTTCTTCAGCTGTTGCTTCTTCTTTTTGTTCCTCTGCTGGAGGGGTTGCATCCTCAGCAGCTGTTTCTGCTTCTGGTACTGAAGCTTCAGTTTCTTGTACTTCTGGCGCTGCAGCATCATCAGTTTGGGCATTCTCGTTTTCAGTAGCAGCAGCTTCTTCTTCTTGCGCTTTTGCTTGCGCAGCAGCAGTTTCTTTTCGTTTTATACTAACTTCTTTTTCTGCAGCAATTGCAGCAGCACGTACCATTTCAGCGTCAGCGTCAATTTTTTTCTTTAAGATTTCGTTTTTACCTTCTTTTTCTTTGACCCACGCTTCAAACTTGGCATTCACATCGTCTTCCGTTAGGGCACCTTTATTTAAACCATTGATCAGGTGGTTTTTGAGCATTGCACCTTGTTCAGATAGCAAATTGCGAGCTGTGTGAGATGGTTGCGCACCTTTTTGTAGCCAATCCACAGCACGATCAAAATTGAGCTCAACATTGGCTGGCAGTGTGTTTGGATTGTATATTCCTAGTTTCTCGAGATATCGACCGTCTCTTTTAGCGCGAGAGTCCGCTGCAACGATCCAATAGATGGGTTTTCCTTTTTTTCCGTGTCTTTGTAGACGAATACGTACTGGCATATCAAATTAATTTATGAGGTCCTAAACCTCCGTTATTAATAAGGCGCAAATTTACATTTTTTTTAGAAATCCACAAGCGTTAATAACTTCTACTTTTTCTATTGTGTTTTGGAGACTGAGTTATTTATTTTTATCCAGCTTTAAGCGATATAAATGTATTTGATTTTTGACACTGAGACAACGGGATTGCCTTCCAACTGGGATGCCCCTCTTTCAGACAGTGACAATTGGCCACGTTGTGTTCAAATTGCTTGGCAATTGCATGCATCGGATGGGCGTATGATCTCCCATGATGACTTTATTGTTATTCCAGATGGTTTTGACATTCCTTTTGAGTCCGAAAAGGTTCATGGGATTTCAACAGATCTTGCCACTAGAGAAGGGGTTTCCATTCAACAGGTGGTTGAATCGTTTATTGAAGTTGTTGACAAGGCTGAATTTTTGGTTGGGCACAATCTAAAATTTGACCTTAACATCATGGGTGCTGAGTTGTTGCGATTGGGAAAAGAGAACATTCTCACGACAAAATCGATTTTAGATACATGTACTGAAGACACTGCCACCATGTGTCAGCTCCAAGGTGGTAGAGGAGGTAAATTTAAGTTGCCAACCCTCAATGAGTTATATGCTTTTTTGTTCAATGACACTTTTGATGAGGCACACAATGCGACTGCAGATGTAGAAGCCACCACAAGAGCTTTTTTCGAGTTGCTTCGGCAAAATAAATTTACCCTCAATGAGTTGCAACAGTCCACGCAAGATATTCAGAAGACATATTCTGACGTTGTTCCGTTGGTTGGGCTAGAACACCGAAATCTTCATAAAGAAACTGCAGCACTACAGTCGCCACAGGATCCAAAGACCAAGTCAGACGAATCTAAGGTAGAAACACTTCCGTTTTGCCACTTACACACCCATACACAGTTTTCGGTGCTTCAGTCGACTATTTCTGTCCAAAAGCTCGTTGAAGAAGCAGTAGCGATGAATATGCCAGCAGTTGCAATCACAGATATCGGCAATTTGATGGGGGCTTTTCATTTTGTGAAAGCAGTCAATCAACACAACAAATCGCTCGAAGAGGGTGAGGGAAAGCCAATCAAACCAATCATTGGTATCACGCTAAATGTCTGTAAAAATCATCTTGATCGCTCACACAGGGATGACGGTCATCAAATTGTATTGATTGCAAAAAACAAAAAAGGCTATCACAACCTTGCAAAACTGACATCCATTGCCCACACCAAAGGGTTTTATTACGTGCCTCGTGTCGATCGAGATATAATTCTCAATTACAAAGATGATTTGATAGTTTTGACAGGGAATCTTTATGGGGAGGTGCCCTTTAAAGTACTCAATGTTGGTGGACAACAGGCAGAAGAATCTTTACTTTGGTTGAAAGAGCATTTTGGATCTGATTTGTATATCGAGCTTATGCGTCACAATCAGGAGGATGAGACACGAGTCAATTCGACCTTGGTTGAAATGGCGAAAAAACACAATGTTAAAATAATTGCGACCAATAGTTGCTATTATTTGAAGAAGGAGGAAGCCAATGCACATGATATTTTGTTGTGTGTAAAAGAAGGAGAAAAGCAGTCAACACCCATTGGAAGAGGTCGAGGTTATCGGTATGGACTTCCAAATCAGGAGTACTATTTTAAGTCCCCTAAACAGATGAGTGAACTGTTTTCAGATCTACCCGAGGCGATTCGTAATATTCAAGAAATTATTGAAAAAGTAGAGCCAATTGTATTGGCCCGTGAAGTACTTCTCCCAAAGTTTGACATCCCTGATGAATTTATTGTAGCTGAGGATCAAAAAGATGGTGGCAAAAGGGGAGAGAACAAATATTTAAAGCATCTGACACAACAAGGAGCAAAGTCTCGTTATGGAGAGATTTCAAAAGAGATTCAAGAACGAATTGATTTTGAATTAAGCGTTATTGAAAACACAGGCTACCCTGGTTATTTTTTGATTGTGCAAGATTTGATTGCAGCTGCTCGATCATTGGATGTTTCAGTGGGGCCAGGGCGTGGTTCTGCAGCAGGCTCTGTGGTTGCTTATTGTTTACAAATCACAAACATAGACCCAATTGAACACGATTTGCTTTTTGAGCGTTTTTTGAACCCTGATCGTGTAAGTATGCCAGACATCGACATCGATTTTGACGATGAAGGTCGATCAAAAGTGATGAACTACGTGATAGAAAAATATGGGTCAAATCAGGTCGCCCAAATTGTGACTTATGGTACAATGGCAGCAAAGTCATCGGTACGTGATACCGCTCGTGTGTTAGACTTACCTCTAGCCGATGCTGATCGCCTTGCCAAGCTGATCCCAAATGTTAAACTTAACTCAATTTTTAACAAAGAAAACACCTCTTTAAAAGAAGAACTTCGGTCAGATGAATTTCAACGAGTCGAGCAATTGAAAGACATCGCAAATGGAGATGACTTGGAGGCAGAAACATTGAATCAGGCAAAAATTTTGGAGGGTTCTTTACGCAACACAGGAACTCATGCTTGTGGGGTGATTATCACCCCTGAAGACATCAGTAATTTGGTGCCCGTTGCCACTGCTAAAGATTCGGATTTGGTTGTCACGCAGTATGACAATGCAGTTGTGGAAAGTGCAGGACTATTGAAAATGGACTTTTTAGGTCTCAAAACACTCACACTGATCAAAGACACTGTAAAGTTGATTAAATATCGGCATAACGTTAATCTCAATCCAGATGATTTCCCTTTAGATGATGAGTCGACATACAGCTTGTTTCAGCGTGGAGAAACTGTTGGAATTTTTCAGTATGAAAGTGTTGGGATGCAACGATATTTGCGAGAGCTTAAACCAAACAAATTTGAAGATCTCATCGCCATGAATGCGTTGTATCGCCCAGGGCCTTTGGAGTATATCCCTAGTTTTATTCGTCGAAAAAATGGGGAAGAAAAAATCCAATATGATCTGCCAGAAATGAAGCAATACTTGGAGCAGACCTATGGCATCACTGTCTATCAAGAACAGGTGATGTTGTTGTCACAGGATTTGGCTGGTTTTACGAAAGGCGAGGCAGACGTTTTGAGAAAAGCCATGGGGAAAAAGATTTTCTCATTACTCGAAAAACTTAAACCAAAATTTATCAACGGCGGCAAACAGAAGGGCCATGATTCAGAAATTCTTGAAAAAATATGGAAGGATTGGGAAGCTTTTGCCTCTTATGCTTTTAACAAATCACACTCTACATGCTATGCTTGGATTGCCTACCAAACGGCATACCTGAAAGCGAATTATCCAGCAGAGTATATGGCAGCTGTGCTCTCCAACAACATGAATGATATCAAGCAAGTGAGCTTTTTTATGGAAGAGTGCAGACGTATGGGCGTTCCAGTTTTGGGTCCTGACGTCAATGAATCTTTTTACAAGTTTACAGTGAACAAATATAATGCCATTCGATTTGGAATGGGAGCTATTAAGGGCGTAGGTCGTGGGGCAGTTGACATTATAGTTGAGGGCAGAAACAAGAAGTCATATCATTCACTTTTCGACATGGTTAAGCGTGTTGATTTGCGTGCTGTCAATAAAAAAACATTTGAGGGCTTGATCCTGGCAGGGGGTCTAGATTCCTTGAGTGAGGATCACCGAGCGCAATACTTTCAGGACAAAGGAGATGGGGTTTCTTTTTTGGAAAAAGTACTTCGCTATGGCGCCAATTTTCAGAAGCATCAAAACTCATCTCAAGTCAGCATGTTTGGAGACGAAAATGGGATGTCTTTGAGCGAGCCAGAAATGCCAGACTGTGAACCATGGGGAAAATTACACGAATTGAAACAAGAAAAAGAAGTGGTTGGGATTTATCTTTCAGGGCATCCTCTAGATGATTTTTCACATAGTTTCACTCATTTTTGCAATGCTCGTGTTGGGTTGTTTAACGAACTGGCCCCATTGGTGAATAAGGAATTGACATTTGGGGGTATTATTGGGGAGGTCGACCATCGGTTATCAAAAAATGGAAAGGGATGGGCAATTTTTCAATTGGAGGACTTTGAAGACACCTTCAGCTTTCGAATTTTTGGAGAGGAGTATTTAAAATTTCGTCATCATTTGGTTGAAAACAATTTTGTTCATGTCAAGGCCTTTGTACGACCTGGCTGGATGAATAAGGAGACAGGAAAGACAGGAGATCCACGTATTCAATTTATCGATTTTCGACAGTTGCAGGACGCCATAAGCACTTATGCAAAAAAACTAACTTTAAAAATCAATATCAACAAGTTTGGAAAGGAAAAGTTTTCGAATTTGAGTAAAACTATCAAAGCCCACAAGGGAAATCACAAACTCGATATCGCGTTTTACGAATTGAATGAACAAATCAAACTCGTTATGCACAGCCGAAAGAAGAAAATAAACATCAGTAAGGAGCTATTAGAAGATTTGGATACACAGCAAATTCATTTTAAGCTGAATTAGTGATTTTTTAGAAAAATAGGCTAGGGAAAATCACTTATCAGTGAGTTGAAAAAGATTTTAAAACTGTATTTTTGTGAGATAAAAAATAAAAAATGGCTTTAGAAATTACAGATGCAACTTTTGATAATATAGTATTGCAGTCGGACAAACCTGTATTAGTTGATTTTTGGGCAGCTTGGTGTGGTCCTTGCCGAATGGTTGGCCCTATCATTGACGAGCTGAGCAGTGAATATGACGGTAAAGCAGTTGTTGGCAAGGTAGATGTTGATAACAATCAGGAGTTTGCTGCAAAATATGGTGTTCGAAACATCCCCACAGTGCTGTTGTTTAAGAATGGAGAGCTCGTTGACCGAAAAGTGGGTGTATCTCCGAAACAAGTTTATGCAGATGCCATTGAGGGTGCATTGTAGGATACTTTGGTAAGAGTGTTTGTGTAATGAAAAATGCGGTGTATATTTGCAGCCGCAAGACCTTGGTCTGGTA
>CAJXBR010000022.1 GCA_913051755.1 uncultured Flavobacteriaceae bacterium | reverse complement strand
TCACAAATTTTATTTTAAACAGTTGGGGCAACACCTCAGATGTGATTATTGATGAACAATACGTTAAAAAAGTGAGTGAGGTAAAGTTATGATCATAGGTATTTGTGGTGGATCTGGCTCTGGCAAAACAACTTTAGTTGAAGCTGCTTTTAATCATCTGTCGGCTGATACAGTTTGTCGATTATCACAAGATTCTTATTATAAAGACAATGAATCCCTTAGCTTTGAAGAAAGATGCCAATTAAATTACGACCACCCAAAGGCCATAGATTATGACTTGTTTATTTCACAAATCAAACAGCTGCAAGAAGGCAAATCAGTTCAGGCACCAGTCTATTCATACAGTGATCATTTGCGTACAGATCAATCCATAAGCATCATCCCAAAACCAGCCATATTGGTCGAAGGGATATTGATTTTTGCACATACGCCACTGCGAGAACTGTTCACGCATACTATTTTTATCGAAGCTGATGATGAAACACGTTTGCGCAGAAGGACTGCTAGGGATATTCAAACCAGAAGTCGAACAGTCGATGAAGTCAACCAACGATTTAGAGAGATGATATTACCAATGCACAATGCATATATTGAACCCTTCAAAAAAGAGTCTGATTATGTTTTCGACAACAACGAGGATGATCTG
Organism: uncultured Flavobacteriaceae bacterium; assembly: GCA_913051755.1. The sequence continues at coordinate 8,480 of CAJXBR010000022.1, read as the reverse complement.
TCTAGATTGGGTTCTTTTTGTAAATTGGTCAGTAAATTAATCAAGTGAACTTAAAAGAGATTCGTAATTCAAGCTGGTTCAAGCTAGGCACAAACATCTATGTGCTGGTCAGTGTGTTTTTTATTGTTTGGATGATGTTTTTTGACACCAATTCATTTCGAATCCTATGGAGTCTAGAGTCCAAAATCAATGACCTTGAGGAACAGAAAAAAGAACTGATTCGTCAAATTGATGAAGATCGATCGACTATACAAAAATTATCAGATTCGACCGAACTAGAAAAGTTTGGAAGAGAGCAATACTATCTCAAAAAAGCAGATGAGGATATATTCATTGTCGAATTTAGGGATAGCATAAAAACTTCCTCTTAAAAATTGTATTTTTAACCCTATGACAAATACCGATAAAATGCTCCGAGATGGGAGTTTAGCAGGAAAAGTTATTGTAATAACAGGAGGAGGAAGTGGCTTAGGTAAAGCGATGACTTCATATTTTTTGGAGCTTGGCGCAAAGGTAGCTATCACTTCACGTAAGATTGAAAAACTTGAAGCAACAGCCAAGGAGTTAAGAGAATCGACTGGTGGCGAGTGTTTTGCAGTTGCGTGTGATGTGAGACATTACGAGCAAGTACAACAAATGCACCAACAAGTCACCGATCATTTTGGTCCAATTGATGTGCTGCTCAACAACGCAGCTGGGAACTTTATCTCCCCTACCGAAAACCTGTCTAGTAATGCCTTTGATACTATTGTAGATATCGTGCTCAAGGGAACAAAAAACTGTACTATGGTTTTTGGTAAACACTGGATCAAAACAAAACAAAAGAATGTAAATGTGTTGAACATCATTACCACTTATGCTTTTACAGGCTCTGGCTATGTTGTGCCATCTGCAACTGCAAAAGCAGGTGTCATGGCCATGACACGCTCTTTGGCAGTCGAATGGTCAAAATATGGTATGCGTTTCAACGCCATAGCACCTGGACCATTCCCCACCAAAGGGGCTTGGGATCGATTATTGCCTGGGCCATTGGTGAAAAAGTTTGATCCTTCCAAAAAAGTACCTCTCGGTCGTGTGGGTAATCATCAAGAGTTGGCCAACCTAGCAGCCTACATGGTTTCGGATTTTGGGGGATACCTCAACGGAGAAGTGATTGTGCTAGATGGTGGTGAGTGGCTCAAAGGAGCAGGGCAATTTAATATGCTTGATAAAATCCCAAAAGCACTCTGGTCTATACTAAAAAAAGCAATGTTGAAAAAAAAGTAATTCTTTTTGCTTTTAAAGTGCCTTTAAACGCAGCGATATTGTATTTTTAGATACATTTTTAGAATGTGCCTCATGGGAAAAATCATTGCCATTGCGAATCAAAAAGGTGGCGTTGGAAAAACAACAACTGCTGTCAATCTTGCAGCTAGTTTAGGTGTTTTAGAAAAAAAAGTATTGCTTATTGATGCCGATCCGCAGGCAAATGCTACTTCGGGGCTTGGCCTTAATGTTGAAAAACAAAGCAAAGGAACCTATCAATTACTCGAACACTCCATTCCACTAAGCGAGGCGACAATAACTGTTCCTGCAATCAATGTTGACATCGTGCCTGCACACATCGACTTGGTTGCTGTTGAAATCGAACTTGTTGACAAGCCAAACAGAGAATACATGCTTTTTCAAGCATTGGAAGATGTTCGTTCACAATACGATTTTGTAATCATCGATTGCGCACCATCTCTTGGGCTTCTCACACTCAACGCTCTTACAACATCAGACTCTGTTTTGATTCCTATTCAGTGTGAATACTTCGCTTTGGAGGGTCTTGGAAAGTTACTCAATACCATTAAGAGTGTGCAACGTATTCACAATAAAAATTTAGAAATTGAGGGCATGCTCCTCACCATGTATGACTCCAGACTACGACTCTCAAACCAAGTCGTGGACGAAGTTAAAAAACACTTCCACGAAATGGTCTTTAACACCATAATTCAAAGGAATGTGAAAATTGGTGAAGCACCTAGTTATGGGGAATCTATTTTAGATTATGATAGTACAAGTAAAGGTGCTGAAAATTACTTAAATTTAGCGCTTGAAGTCATTGAAAAAAACAAGTTAAATGGCAAAAGCAAATAAGCGCCAAGCACTCGGTCGTGGGTTGTCTGCATTGTTAGACGACTCAGAAAAATCTGCAGTAAGCAAAAAAGAAATTATTGGAAATGTAGTTGAACTTCCACTTGATAAAATCGAAGTCAATCCATTTCAGCCAAGAACAAACTTTAACGAAGAATCGATTGAAGATCTAGCAAAATCAGTTCAGGCACTTGGTGTGATTCAGCCAATTACAGTTCGGAAAATTGAAAACGATAATTTTCAACTTGTCTCTGGTGAAAGGCGTTTAAGAGCTGCCAAAAGTATTAGGCTACAAACAATCCCTTCTTTCATTCGTATAGCCGACGACCAAGAGTCGCTGGAAATGGCTTTGGTGGAAAACATCCAACGTGAAGACCTAGATCCAATTGAGATTGCACTCTCGTATCAACGATTGATCGATGAAATTGAACTGACGCAAGAAGAATTGAGTGAACGTGTTGGAAAAAAACGCTCGACAATTACAAATTATATCCGACTCCTTCGCCTCGATCCAATCATCCAAACAGGTATGCGTGATGGATTTATTTCAATGGGTCATGGGCGAGCGCTTATCACTGTTGAGGATCGAAGTAAACAACTGAATATCTATGAACAAATTTTAGCAAAAGGCTTGTCTGTGCGTGCCACTGAAAAGCTTTTAAAAACAGATGCTTTAACACCCACCAAAAAAACGCCAGTGTCCAACCCATATGTAGATGGTAAACTCGCTTTCTATAAAAATATGTTTGGCGAGAAAGTGCGAATTCAACTCAATTCTTCTGGAGGTGGGCAAATTGTCGTTCCATTTTCATCTAAAAAAGAATTTAGAGCCCTGACCAAACGACTCCAAAGTGATTCGTAAACTTACACCATTCATTGTACTTATTTCTTTTGCCACTTTTGGACAAAAAGAAGAGTTGGCTACCTTTAGTGAAAAGGAAAATGACCCTCTTCGACCATCAAGAGCTGCTTTTTATTCAACTGTTTTTCCAGGTTTGGGACAAATCTATAACAAGCGATACTGGAAGCTCCCTATAGTGTATGGGGGAATTGGCGCATCAATTTATTTCTATGATCTCAACAACATTAAATTTAGGCAATATAGAAATGCTTACAAAAGAAGGTTGGCAGGGTTTACTGACGATAAGTATCAAGGCATTATTCTCGACAATGATCGATTAGTAGATGGTATGAATTTTTATAAGCAGTACAGAGATCAATCGATGCTGTTCATCATTGGCACCTATTTTCTCAATATCCTTGATGCCAATATTGATGCACACCTCAAACAATATAACATCAATCAAAATTTGAGTCTTAAACCCTATATAGATTATCACTCAGTTGTGGCTGATCATCATATTGGGGTTAGTCTTAATTTCAATTTTTAAATTTGTGAAATGAAAATTGCACTACTTGGGTACGGCCGTATGGGGAAAGCAATCGAAAAAATTGCAGTGGAAAGGGGACATACCATTGTTGCTAAAATTGATAAATACAATGAAAATGAGTCCTACATGGCAGATGTAGCAATCAATTTTAGTGTACCAAGTGCAGCATACAAAAACATCAGTGATGCCCTTAAAATAGGAATCCCTGTGATCTGTGGCACAACGGGTTGGCTAGATCAGTTGGGGGAAATCGAATCGCTATGCCAAGAACACGATGGTGCATTTATTTATGCTTCTAACTTTAGCCTGGGTGTAAACTTATTTTTTGAACTCAACAAAAAATTGGCAAAAATGATGGCAAAACATCCTCATTATGATATTTCCATAGAAGAAATACATCACACCAAAAAAATTGATAAACCAAGTGGCACAGCTATTACACTCGCCGAAGGAGCATCGTCAGATCAAAAATGGCATTTGAAAGAAGATAATGGTGAGGGCATTCAGATTAGTGCCGTTCGAAAGGATGATGTACCTGGTACACACACTGTTACCCATTATTCTGAAATAGACGAAATATCCATTACTCACACTGCTCACAATCGTCATGGGTTTGCCTTGGGCGCTGTTGTTGCAGCTGAATGGATTCTTGGGAAAAAGGGTATCTTTAGCATACAAGACGTGCTGCAATTGTAATATATGCTTACTAAATAAATTCATTTAATTATGACATTCGCACAATGGCTTCTTTTTATCCTCTGTATCCAAGGAGTTCACTTTTTTGGAACATGGAAGTTATATAAGCGAGCAGGATTCAAAGCTTGGCAAGCAGCCATACCTATCTATAATGCATTGATATTGATGAAAATCATCAATCGTCCCATGTGGTGGGTGGTGATGTTTTTTATGCCAATCATCAATTTGATCATCTTCCCTGTTGTTTGGGTTGAAACCGCCCGAAGTTTTGGCAGAAGAAGTACACTAGACACCTTTCTTGTCATTTTAACCCTTGGACTTTTTCTGTACAGGTTCAATTACGATGATCGACTTGCGTATATTAGCGATAGAAGTTTAAAGCCAAAAACTGCTTTTGGAGAATGGTTTAGTTCAATTTTGTTTGCAGTGATTATTGCAACTTTTGTTCACACATACCTTATACAACCTTATATAATCCCAACTGGTTCGTTGGAAAAAACACTACTGACAGGTGATTTTTTGTTTGTTAGTAAGTATCATTATGGTGCCAGAGTGCCCCAAACAGCGATTTCATTCCCAATGGTGCATGACACCATACCCCTGGCGCGCGTGCGATCCTATCTAAAAAAACCGCAGATCCCCTATATGCGATTGCCAAAGCTGCAACGCATCAAGCGAAATGAAATTGTTGTATTTAGTTGGCCTGCAGATACTGTGCGACAGTTTTTTAAGAAAGAAGCTAGGGTTGATAAGCCCATTGATAAAAAATCAAACTATGTAAAGCGTTGTGTGGCAATCCCAGGAGATACTTTAGAAATCATCGATGGGATTATTCATATCAATGGCGAAAGAACACAACTCCCAGATCGTGCAAAACCACTGTATGGCCACACTGCATACAGCAGTAAAGGGATTTCGTCACGAGAACTCATAAAATCAGGAATCACAGATTTAACCAGGCGTTTTCGCATTGAAAACAACATCAATCAACAACAACTCAATGCCTTATATTCAAATAATATCAATGTCATTCGACAAGGAGATAACCTAATTGCGATTTCACAAGCAAAAGGAATTCCAGCAGATATCATTCGCAGATATCGCCTACGAGTAAGGGAGCTAAGAGAAACTCAAAAAACAATTTTCCTCACGCTAGATGAAGCAGAAAAAGTTAAAAATGAAGTCAGTTTTGATAGTTTGATTCGAAACATCAACAAGCAAAAAACCTATAACACTAACTTTTTCCCAAATGACATTCGCTACAATTGGAACGAGGATAATTTTGGCCCAATTGTCATGCCCAAAAAAGGTGCAACTGTTAAATTGACAAAAAACAACATTGCCTTGTATCGAAAGTTGATTCGAGATTATGAGCAGAAAACACTCTCCTACGAAAATGGTATGATATTGATAGGTGGTGTACCTGTCGATGAATTCACCTTTGCACAGGATTATTATTGGATGATAGGAGACAATCGTCATCGTTCGGAGGACAGTCGTTTTTGGGGTTTTGTTCCTGCAGATCACATTGTTGGTAAGCCGATTTTCATTTGGATGAGTATCAATGGAATAAACGATGGGTTCTCAAACTGGGAAATTCGATGGAATCGTGTATTTACCACAACCAATGTAGATGGTGAGCCTGTATCCTATCGCTGGCACTTCTTGGCAGCTATAGTCGCCTATCAAATTTTTGTTCGCATCCGAAAGCGGCATATAGCAAAATGACCCATACCCTACTTCCGATTGCCTATGCTGGGTCAATTTCGCATTGGATTCCGATTTGTAAGGAACAAACAATTATTTGGGAAGTTGAAGATAACTATCAGAAACAAACTTATCGGAATCGCATGGAAATCCATGCTGCAAATGGAAAGCTGATGCTGAGTATCCCGATTCGACACCTTGGGTATGATGGTCATCAAAAGTATAATAATGTATCGATTGCCAACACATTTCCCTGGCAAAGAAACCATTGGCTATCCATCAAAACAGCATATCAGTCATCCCCTTTTTTTGAATATTACGAGGATGATATCGCACCACTTTATCAAAATACTTATGACTATCTCATCGATTTTAACAAAGAAATCATCAAAACGATTTGTGAATTGTTACAAGTCCCAACGCCAGTCAAAACAACAACCATCTATGAAAAAGAAAGTCAATTTGATGATCTAAGACATCTGATTCATGCAAAGAACCATCAGCCTGATATAAATTTTGAATACACCCAAGTCTTTAGTGATAAAAATGGATTTATACCCAATTTGAGTATTTTTGATTTGCTTTTTAACGAAGGACCAAAGACTGTTGCCTTATTGAAATTATTATAATTTTTTTATCCTAATAAAAAAATTTATGATCAATTTTAGCGTTGAAAATATTGAAAAAGAAAGTTGATTAATTGCGTCAAGTAGGAACAGAAATCATATATCAGATCTCGAGTTATCCTTATTGTAAGTTTTTCCATATTTTGGGTACAGAGGGCAATGTGTTTGAGTTGTGAGAAGCAAATGATGACTTTTAGCGACCTTATGGGGTCTAAAACAAATAAAAAAAGCAGGCCATAAGCCGGATTCTGTCGTGCCTTACCATTGATCTGGACCCAACATTGCTGTTAGGTTCTAGCCGTCTACCCTCCAGCTCAAGAGCGCTTCTTTCAAACGCTGGTTTACTTGACGTTTCACCGTATAGAGTTTACCTGATTTCACTACAGCCAAACTGTACTTTCTTTCTGTTGCACTTGTCCTATCCGCTCGGCGGACGACGGGAGTTACCCGCTATACTGCGCTATGGTGTCCGGACTTTCCTCTACACTTTCGTATAGCGGTAAGGTGGCCTGCCATGCAAAAGTACAAGTTTTGTCGTTGATAAACACACCGCTCAAGCAAGTGTTAATCCAGGAGGTTTTGATATATTTGTTTCTATGGAAACTTTTATGGTATCGGCCTTAAAATATCGCCCACAGCGTTTTGAAGATGTTGTTGGTCAGGAGTCTATCACCAAAACACTTGATAATGCAATTGCGACTGACCATCTTGCACAAGCCCTATTGTTTTGTGGACCCCGAGGTGTGGGCAAAACAACCTGTGCGAGAATCCTTGCCAAAAAGATCAATGCCAAAAACGATGAGAGCGCTGATGACAACAATTTTGACTTCAATATTTTTGAATTGGATGCTGCATCCAACAACTCTGTAGAGGATATTCGAAATCTGATCGATCAGGTGCGTATCCCCCCACAAGTTGGAAACTTCAAAGTATATATCATTGATGAGGTTCACATGCTTTCACAAGCTGCCTTCAATGCTTTTTTGAAAACCTTAGAGGAACCTCCTGCACATGCCATTTTTATACTGGCAACAACAGAAAAACACAAAATTATCCCCACCATACTTTCACGCTGCCAAATATATGATTTTAAGCGTATTAGCGTGACTGATGCAAAAAAATATCTCCAAAAAATAGCTCAAAGTGAAGGCATTGAGGCTGAAGAAGAAGCGCTTCATTTGATTGCACAAAAAGCCGACGGTGCGATGAGGGATGCCCTCTCTATTTTTGATCGGCTCGTTAGTTTTTCCAATGAAACCATCACTGCCCAACACGTTTCGGTCAACCTGAGCATACTCGATTTTGAAACCTATTTGCATATCACCAAACACTTAATCGAAGGGAATATAAGAGAAGTTATCTTGTCTTTTAATAAAATCTTATCAAAGGGGTTTGATGGACATCATTTTATTGTTGGTCTTGCAAGCCATTTGCGTGACTTGTGGATGAGTAGGCATAAGGATACTGTTGAATTATTGGAAGTTGGTGAAGCAACGAAGAAAAAGTTTTTGGAACAATCGGAAAAAGCATCACTCGATTTTCTTGAAAAGGCAATTGCTTTGGCCAACTCTTGTGACCTGAGTTATAAGAATTCAAAAAATCAACGCCTACACGTCGAACTCTGCTTGATGCAAATTGCATCTGTTAACGACGAAAAAAAAAAGAGAAAAGCCTACATCAAGCCCCCAGTAAAACGAGAACGAAAACCAACAATCAATGAAGAAAAGGAAATAGTTTTTGAAGAAACAGCCAAAGCCAGAGAGGTTGATAAATCAGTTGAAGAAGTGTCAACACCAGAGCATAGCGAAGTCGAAAGCCCCACGACGACTGACAAGAAAGTTAGCGAAAAGCCCATTGAGTTCAATATAAAGTCAAAAGGAGTTTCTGGCTTATCTCTGTCCAGTATCGCCATTCAGAAAAGCATAAAGGCCAATCAACCTTC
>CAJXBR010000021.1 GCA_913051755.1 uncultured Flavobacteriaceae bacterium | reverse complement strand
GCTTTACTATTTTTTTATAATCCATACTTCAAAGTTACGAAACCTACTTAAGAGGATTAGAAGTAGCAGAACTTAAAGAAGAAAACCCCTCGATTACTCGAGGGATTTTTAAGGGTGGAAGACCGGTCTCGAACCGGCGACCTCTAGAACCACAATCTAGCGCTCTAACCAACTGAGCTACAACCACCGTTTTCGCACGCAAATGTACGAGTTTTTGCTTTTTGTCTCAAAACATTTTTTGTTAGATCAAATCAGAAATTTGAGATACTGCCAACTGACGATTTGCCGTGAATCCCTCGGCGTATGAAACCCCAATAACTCTGCCCAAATCCGCAGCCCTGCTTTCAATGCTGCTCAAAAATTGCTGACTGCTGATTGGTGTTTCTGGCTCATTAGATCTTTTATCATAAAGCTGTGAAGAGTAGGCAAGAATGACTTCCATTTTTTTATCCATAAAATCACTTACATCTACAACAAAATCGCAAGGATCATTGTTCCATTGCATATAGTGATACACTTGACTTGGTCGCCAGGCTTCTTGAGGTTTGCCTTCAAAAGTGGTTTCTATTTTTCGCAAACCACTTAAAAAACAAGCGTCGTATACCAGAGCAGCAGCACGGCCATGATCAATATGTCGATCTGTTTTTGCATTACACAACACTTTCTTGGGCTTATATTTTCGAATCATCTCAATGACGGCAATTTGGTGCTGTTCATCATTAATAAAAAAACCATCACGAAAGCCTAAATTTTCTCTACAAGTCAACCCCAATAATGAGGCAGCATTTTTTGCTTCTTGATCTCGAAGCTCTGCACTTCCGCGCGTACCGAGTTCCCCACGAGTCAAATCAACAATACCAATTTTTTTTCCCGACGCTATTTCTTTGGCAATGGTTCCAGCGCAACTGAGCTCAACATCATCAGGATGTGCTCCAAAAGCCAATATATCGAGTTTGTTTGTCATTAACTTTTGATCCAATTTATGATTCTGGGGTCATCAGGCTGCGTACGTGGGGATATGACATCGACCAATTTCCCGTCCTCATCAATCAAATATTTTTGAAAATTCCACGTAACACTTGAATTTTTAACACCATTTTTATTCGCATCAGTCAGAAAATCGAACACTGGATGCTTCGAATTTCCTTTAACTGTAGTCTTCTCCATGACAGGAAAACTGACACCATAATTCTTTTCACAAAATTCTTTGATATCCTTGTTTGTACCAGGCTCTTGCCATAAAAAATTATTAGATGGAAAGGCAACAATCATAAAGTTTTCATTTTTATACTTGTCATACAAAACCTGAAGCTTTTTGTACTGGGCAGTCAATCCGCATTTTGATGCTGTATTCACTATTAAAACCTTTTTGCCTTTTAAGTTACTGAAATTGAATGGATTTCCATTAATATCAGTAGCTACAAATTGGTGAATACTTGTTTTCAAATGATCAGTTTGGGAATAAATTGTACTGACGCTAAATAGTAAAGCCAGGATAATTTTATCTGTCTTCATTGTGCAATTTTTTTTTCAAAGATAATTAATCTAAAAAAAATGGTTTAAACGAGGTTTTTAAACGATCTCAGCACTCAATCCTGCATCGAGTAAGCGCAGACATTTTGGTTCGAGTTCTTTGTAACTTCCAGACTTAACTGTGCATTTCCCATTGTAATGCACAATCATGGCGCATTGTTCTGCTTGTTGGGCCGTGTGTTCACATACAGAAATCAAAGTTTGAATGACATGATCAAAGGTGTTGACATCGTCGTTATACAATATGATTTCATACTCACGATCTGTCGCCACAAGCACATCATGCTCTGGACTTTCTTGCTCTTTATGTTGGTCAAATCGAATCTTCACAACTTTGAATATACGTATTTTGCACAAACCCAATCATCGAGTGATGTATGTTCATCTAAAAATAAACTATTTTGCACACATTTCTGAGTTATCTCTTCTAAATCTATGACATAAAAACCACTTAATAACAAGATCCCTTGATGCTGAAGTTGTTGCGCATACTGTGGGATGTGTCTTAATAGTGTATTTCTATTAATGTTGGCAAAGATCAAATCATAAGTGCCTGTAACGACATCAATATCCCCTAAGCATGCTTCCAAAAGCTGATCACATCCATTGCGGAATGCATTTTCAACTGTATTCTTAACACACCAAGGTTCGATGTCAACTGCCATAATGTCTTTTGCTCCTAGATGAGATGCTAAAATTCCTAATATTCCAGTCCCACATCCCATGTCCAAAATATGCTTATTTTCAAAATCTATTTGCAAAGCAGTGTTCATCATTAACTTGGTTGTTTGATGATGACCTGTGCCAAATGACATTTTGGGCTCAATGATAAGTTCAAAGGCTGTTGTTTTTGGTGGATGAAAGGGAGCGCGAATAGTATAATCACCAACAACAATGGGGTCGAAAGAAGACTCCCATTTTTGATTCCAGTTTTCATATGGAATTTCTGTAATCTGATAAAAAACAACAAAGTTAGAGGGCATATTGTTTGTCAGTTGTTCAAGGCTTATTGTATTCCAATCGGCTTGTCTGAAATAGGCCTTTACACCAGTCTCTGTTTCCAAAAAACTTTCAAATTGGTGACTCGACAAAAGGGCAAGTAGAATGTCCCTACCTTCAGGCGGGGAAACATCAAAATCTATCTCTATATAGGTATCATTCAAACCCATTGACAATGGCTGCAAAGTCTGCTGCTTGTAGAGAAGCACCTCCAATTAAACCGCCATCTACATCGGTTTGTGCAAAAATTTCAGCCGCATTCGCTGGTTTTACACTCCCGCCATAGAGAATGGAAACCCCATCAGCACAACTACTATCATAATGGTCCTCAATTAATGTGCGTATAAAAGCATGCATTTCTTGTGCTTGATCTGGATGTGCAGTTTCTCCAGTACCTATTGCCCATACAGGCTCATATGCCAAAACAATCTTGCTCCATTGCGACTTGTCTAAGCCAAACAAGGTAGTTGACAATTGCTGTTTGACAACATCAAAGTGTCCTCTTGAATTGCGATCATCAAGTTCTTCGCCAAAGCAGAAGATGAGCTGCAAACCAGCATCTAAAGCAGCTTGTACCTTTTCTTTCAAAAGTTGATCTGTTTCGCGAAAGTAAGCACGACGTTCTGAATGACCCAAAATCACATGCTTTACATCAATATCAAGAAGCATCCCAGCAGAAATTTCTCCTGTATATGCGCCACTGCTAGATTGATGCATGTTTTGCGCTACAACTTCTATTTCACTGTCTTTGGTATACTTTACAGCACAAGCTAGATTCACAAAAGTAGGAGCGATAAAAACATTTACATTTTCATTCAACTTCTGGGCTTTGATTTCATCAATAAGCCGAACTGATTCTGACTCGGTTTTATTCATTTTCCAATTTCCTACAACAATTTGTTTTCTCATGATTATTATTTGTTTAATTGTATTTTGGGATCTAAAAAAGCGTAGAGCAAATCTACAACTTGGTTAATGATGATAAAGAAAAATGAAACAGTTAGTACTGAACCCATGAGCACTGGTATATCAAGAAAGTTGAGTGCGTTTACAATTTCTTTTCCTATTCCGTTCCATCCAAAAATATATTCTACAAAAACTGCCCCTGCCAACATACTTGCAAACCAACCCGAGAGGGCAGTGATGACTGGGTTGAGTGCGTTTTTCAACATATGCTTCCAGAAAATGTTTGCTGTCGACAGTCCCTTAGCGCGAGCTGTTTTGACATAGCCACGATTCCATTCATCCAATAGTGCATTTCGCATCAGTTGGGAAACCACTGCCAATGGTCGAATTCCCAATACGAAAGCTGGAAGTATTAGGTTTTTCCAAACAATGCTATAAGACTCCCCCATATCATCAAGCGCATACAAGCTACCTGTCATGTCTAATAAAGTATATTTATGCAACAAAAAACCAAAAATCCAAGCAACAAGAATTGCACTAAAAAAAGAAGGTAAACTCATCCCGAGTGTACTTACCAATTGAATCACTCGATCGAAAGTGCTGTTGGCATAGATTGCTGATAATATCCCAAACAATAAGCCAATGGAGATGGCAATCAAGAGTGCAGCTGTAGCAAGTATGGCAGTATTTGGAAGGGTGTTTCCTATCACCTGACTTACTTTTACCCCACTCCTATGAAAGGACTCTCTGAGATAGGGCCACTTTAAAACAACAGACCTCTCCCCTACATTGAAAAGACGTATATAGTTATATTTTTGGGTAGATAGGCCATTAAAATCGTGCTGTTGTAGATGTGCTGAGATTGGACTCAAGTCATTTAGGTAATTTAAATATTGACTAAAAATCGGCTGATCAAAACCATATTTTTGCTGAATCAATTGTAGTTCCTCTTGGTTTTCGTTTTGACCCAACATCATTCTCGCAGGATCGCCAGGAAGCACACTAAACAAAAAGAAAACCACTGTAGCAACGCCTAAAAGGGTAATCAATATAGAGTTTATTCTTTTTAAAAAATTCATGAATTCTCTAAGTGAATAATAGCAAAAACTGCATAGTTGATTATATCCTGATAATTGCCCACAAGACCTTCACTTACAAGTGTTTGGCCATCGTTGTTTTCGATTTGTTTGACGCGCAGTAATTTTTGTAGAATTAAATCAGTCAAAGAACTTACACGCATATCACGCCATGCCTCGCCATAGTCATGATTTTTGTTTTGCATAAGAGACTTTGCCAAGTCGATTTGCGCATTGTAAAGAGAAAACACCTCATCTTCCGACATATCTGGCTGATCGGCAATTCCCTTGTCAATTTGTATCAAAGCCATGACACAGTAGTTCAAAATTCCAATAAACTCTGAAAATTGCCCTTCTTCAACACGTTGTGTTGGTTTCTGTTGCAAGGTTCGTATGCGCTGGGCCTTGATAAAAATTTGATCTGTCAACGAAGATACACGCAAGATTCGCCATGCACAACCATAATCATGCATTTTCTTTAGGAATAAATCCCTGCACTTTTGCACTGCATCATCATACTGTTGATCTGTTGTAGCCAAGATGAAAAACTTTTGTGTAAATTTCGGTCAAATTTTTTTAAAAATCTATTCTTTACCAATCCAATTTTGAATGGTTATCAACTGTAATTCAACAACAATAGACCTGTCTGAGGGTCATGTCATGGGCGTGCTCAATGTGACGCCAGACTCTTTTTTTGACGGCGGAAAATACAAGGATACAAATGTGATTGTATCTCACGCCAAACAAATGTTAGAAGATGGTGCGACTTTCATTGATATTGGAGGTACTAGCACTAAACCAGGTGCAGATGTTGTAGATGAAAAGGAAGAAATCAATCGAGTGATACCTGCTATAAATGCCATCAGACAGCATGTTCCAAAGGCCATCATTTCGATAGACACCACGTCTAGTTTAGTGGCTGAGAAGGCTGTCATTTCAGGCGCTTCGATTGTCAATGATATTTCTGCAGGAACTTTTGACGATCGTATGCTCTCTGTCGTTGCATTTTTGGGTGTTCCATATATCGCAATGCATATTCAAGGAACGCCTAAGACCATGCAGAAAAACCCTACTTATAATAATGTGGTGGATGATGTGTTTAGTGCAATGGAATCATTTCGTGATCGTGCTGTCAAGAAAGGTATTCAACAGATGATTCTTGATCCTGGTTTTGGATTTGGAAAAACACTATCACACAATTATCAACTTTTACATCACCTTGACAAATTTCAATCACTAGGTCATCCCATTTTAGTTGGTGCTTCTAGGAAATCAATGATCCAAAAGCCAATAGATGTTGATGCTGAAAATGCACTCAACGGTACAACTGTCGTTCACACTATTTCTGCCTTACATGGGGCATCTATCTTGCGTGTGCATGATGTAAAGGAAGCTGTTCAAGTTTTCAAAATTGTGAATTATATGAATCAACAGTCATCCCAAACCCCCTTGCCTTGACGAATTTTACTTAATTTTATAAAAAATTTGGTTTGAATCCACTCGATTTTCTGCAACTACGCATCATTGATATCTTCGATATTGTACTTGTCGCGATACTGCTTTATTACATTTATAGGCTTGTGAAAGGTACTGCTGCGATCAATATTTTTACAGGAATTGTGATTGTGTACTTGATTTGGAAGCTGACAGATCTTCTTCAGATGAATGTACTGAGTAATATTTTAGGTGGATTTATCAGCGTTGGTGTGTTTGCACTAATCGTTGTTTTTCAACAAGAAATTCGAAAGCTTCTTCTTACAGTTGGATCTACCAACCTGGCGAATCCCAAAAATTTTAGACGCTATTGGAATATCTTAACAAACAATGAATACCACAGCAAATCAGAAGCAAAAATTGTTGTGAATGCCTGTGCAGAGCTCAGTACTCAAAATATAGGCGCACTGATTGTATTTGAACGCAACACTAGCTTGGATATTTTTAAAGATTCTGGCGATAAAGTAAATATGGACATTTCAACCCCTGTTATTGAAAGTATTTTTTTTAAGGGTGGACCCTTGCACGATGGGGCCATCGTCATTGATGGAAATCGTATTGTGGCTACACGTGTGGCTTTGCCAATCAGTGAGCAGTCTGATATTCCTGTACGCTATGGACTAAGGCACAGAGCAGCGGTGGGCGTTTCAGAAAAAACAGATGCCTCAGTACTTGTTGTTTCTGAAGAGACTGGAAAAATATCGTACATCAAAAATGGTGAGTTTATTTCTTTCTCAAGCAATGACAACTTGATCGAAATTATTGAAGAAGATTTGAGCTGACTAATTCACAACTTCGTAACCTTTGCTCAGCTGTGTATTTTGTAGAGTTTGATAAAAACCACCATCAATTTTTAACAGTTTTTCATGAGTACCCATTTCAACAATCTTGCCTTGATCCATCACAATAATTCGATCTGCTTTTTGAATCGTTACCAAACGATGAGCAATGATAATTGCTGTTTTGTTCTTTGTCAAATGTTCTGTTGCTATCTTAATCAATTCCTCAGTTTCTCCATCTACAGATGAGGTGGCTTCGTCTAAAACCAAAATATATGGATTGGTAACATAAGCCCTTAAAAATGCAATCAGTTGACGTTGACCACCAGAAAGCATTGCTCCTCGTTCCTTCACATCGTATTGGAGTTTTCCAGGAAGCTTTGAAATAAATCGATCAATACCAATGTGTTTTGCAGCTGCCATAACATCTTCCTCGCTTATTTCTGAATTCCATAAAGTTATATTGTTATAAATTGTATCAGCAAACAAAAACACATCCTGCAAAACAACAGCGATGGCGTTTCTCAACGATGACAACTTGTATGATTTTATATTATTTCCATCAACACTAATAACCCCTTCATTGATGTCGTAGAATCGACTGAGCAAGTTGATGATAGTAGACTTTCCAGCACCAGTAGCACCTACAATCGCAATGGTTTCACCAGCTTGAACGTTAAACGATATATCGTTGATAACTGGCTCGTTTTCCTTGTATGAAAACACAACATTCTGAAATGATATTTCACCTTTTAAATTTTCAGCCTGCAGATCACCATCATTAGAAATATGACTATCTGTATCCATCACCGCAAACACACGCTGTACAGCGACCATACCCATCTGAAGGGTGTTGAATTTATCAGCAATTTGACGTAGTGGACGAAACAGCATTTGGGTCAGCTGGATGAACAAAAAAATAGAACCAAGAGTGATGCCATTTTCTTCGGAAATTACACTTAAACCCCCATGCCAAACCACCAATCCAATGGTTATGGAGGTGGAAAGTTCTGCGATGGGAAAGAAAATAGAGTTGTACCAAACTGTTTTTAACCAAGCCTTTTTGTGCTTTTCGTTGATCTGTTGAAAAGATGCGTATTCTTTTTGCTCTCGAACAAATAGCTGCACTATTTGCATTCCTGAGATTCTTTCCTGAACAAAAGTGTTTAGATTGGCAACTTGTGTTCTCACTTCATCAAAAGCAAATTTCATCGCTTTTTGAAACTTTCGAGTAGCAATTAAAATCACTGGAAGCACTGCAAAAACAATGAGTGACAATTGCCAACTCACACTGAGCATAAAAACAATCACAACGAGCATTTTAAGTACATCAGCGATAATCATAAATAACCCCTGACTAAAAATACTGGAGATTGTTTCTATGTCGTTGACAGATCTTGTAACTAGTCGTCCAACTGCTGATCGATCGAAAAAAGTTTTTCGAAATCCAATCATTCGCCTAAATAAGTCCTTACGCAAATCATAAACCACTCGCTGACCAAGCCAGTTTGCATAATAAATGAATAAAAATTGGAAAAACACCTCTAAAAACAAAACAGCTGTCATGATACTTATAAAAACAAGCATCCCATCATAATCTTTTAGCGTGATATAATCATCAACTGTGATTTTAAGAAGGTATGGGTTTAGTGTTGAAAAAACAGAAAGCAAAATGGCTGCAATAAGCACAAATAAAAAAGTAAATCGATAGGGTTTTACATATCGCATAAGTCTCTTGAAGAGAGACACGTCGAGGATGGAACCTGTTACTTTTGAACTCATACAGCAAATATATGCTTTGGATAATATACTTTCTCGAGATATAAACCATGCGCTGGGACAGAAAATCCTGCTTTCGATCGATCTCTGCTTTGGAGAATTGATTTGAAATCATCAATGCTAATTTTTTTCAAGCCAACTTCAATCAGTGTGCCCACAATAGCGCGAACCATATTTCTCAAAAAACGATTGGCTTGAATAAAAAAGACCAAATCACTTCCATTTTGTTCCCAATAAGCCATCTGAATATCACACAAATAAGTCTTTACATCTGTTCTTGACTTTGAAAAACACTTAAAATCATCATGCGCTAGCATGACAGTTGATGCCTGATTCATCAATTCTATATATAATGTTTTGGAGAAATAATAGGATCGTTTTTCCAAAAAAGGATCTTTTTGAGTTGTGATTTTGTAAGAGTAACGTCTCCCAGTTGCATCGAAGCGAGCGTGGGCATCATCTGTCACTGCCAAAATAGAGTTCACAGCAATCGCTTTCGGAAGTAGTTTGTTCAGTCGAAATTTCAAATTTTGATCGACTTGATCATCCAAATCAACATGTGCAAACAGTTGACGTGCATGAACACCAGAGTCTGTACGACCAGCACCAACAACACTTATTGGTTTCTGCAACAATGTCTTTAATGCATCTTCAAGACACGACTGCACAGTGTCTCCCTTAGGCTGTCGTTGCCAACCAACAAAAGGTAATCCGTCGTAAGATAGTTCTATGAAATAACGCAAGGAGTGCTATTTTTGTTTGACAAAGATATTGTTTCTATTACCACAGTTCATTGTAAATGAAAAAAATACTTTTACTTTCCGATACGCATGGGCACGTAGACGACCACATTATAAAGTATGTAAAAGAGTCTGATGAGGTTTGGCATGCTGGCGACATCGGAACCACACAGGTTACAGATACAATATCGAGTCTAAAACCTCTTTATGCTGTGTTTGGAAACATTGATAATCATGAGTTGCGTATTAGTTTTCCAAAGGAATTGCTGTTTAAGTGTGAAAATATTAATGTATTTATGACTCATATTGGAGGTAGGCCTGGGCGATATGCAAAGGGCATTTCAGAAAAAATAAAGTCCATCAAGCCCAAAATATTTATATGTGGTCATTCACATATTTTAAAAATACAGTATGATGAAGTCAATCAACTCTTGTTTATCAATCCTGGCGCCATTGGAAAACGTGGGTTTCAT
>CAJXBR010000020.1 GCA_913051755.1 uncultured Flavobacteriaceae bacterium | reverse complement strand
GGACCATGCAACACTTTATTGATACCTTTGTCGAGGGAAATGCAGATGCGGCTCTGGCAGCAAGCGTTTTTCACTTTAAAGAAATTAGTATTCCAGAACTAAAAAACGAATTGCGATTACATAAAATACCAATGCGATGACAATCGATTTCAGCAAAAAGACAAACGGACTTGTTCCTGCCATCGTTCAAGACGCAAATACAAAATGTGTATTGATGTTGGGTTATATGAACCATGAAGCCGTAACCAAAACAAAAGAAACGCAACAAGTCACTTTTTTTAGTCGTTCCAAAAACCGCCTTTGGACAAAAGGGGAGGAGAGTGGTCATGTATTGACTCTGGTTGATATAACAGTAGACTGTGATCGTGATGCCCTATTAATTCAGGCCCTGCCCAAAGGCCCAACTTGTCATAAGGGAGGTGATACGTGCTGGGGCGAAACAAATACACCCAGCTATGGGTTTTTGACAACTTTGGAAGAGGTAATTACGGATAGAAAAAACAATCCTTCTGACAACAGCTATGTGGCAAGCTTGTTTGCCAAAGGTATCAATAAGATTGCGCAAAAAGTAGGGGAAGAAGCCGTGGAAACCGTCATTGAAGCCAAAGACACCAATTCCGATTTGTTTTTAAACGAAAGTGCAGACTTGCTGTTTCACTTTATGATCTTGTTGCAAGCCAAAGGACATACCTTTTCCGATGTAGTTCGCATACTTGAGGATCGACAAAATGTATAGCATTATTTCTAGCGAGCAATCAAACCGATTTGGAACAATAAAAAAAAGAAAAGTAGTTGAACAGAGCTTGGTTTTAAGAATTGGTTATATTAAAAATACGTATTTTTATGGGTTATCATTACTTTTTAAATGCAATTGCCGACAGACATCTTCTCTTTTTTTTCAGATTTGCAACAAAACAACAATCGGGATTGGTTTGCTGAGCATAAACCAAGGTTTAAATCTCTCGAAACAGAAGTAAAGAACTTTGGAGAGCAATTGAAAGACAAACTCAATCAACACGACAGTATCGATCGGTTTAAGTTATTTCGGGTTTATAGGGATTTGCGTTTTTCTAAAGATAAAACCCCTTACAAAACTCATTTCGGACTCACATGGCACCGCACAAAGCCACAATGCAGAGGGGGATACTATTTGCATTTATCACCAGGGAAAAACTTTTTGGCGTGTGGATTTTGGGCACCCAACCCAGCAGATTTAAAGCGCATCCGACTAGAGATCGATATCGACGGTGAGTTGTATCGCACCATCCTTAATAATAAGTCTTTTCGCAGTGTATGGGGTGAATTGGAGGGTGAGGCAGTCAAAACAGCTCCAAAAGGTTATGCCAAAGACCATCCACAAATTGATTTGTTGCGTTTTAAGCAGCATATTTTTACGATCGACTACCCAGACGAGGATGTTTGCCAACCTGACTTTATTGAACGTACAGACATCGCCCTACAAGCTATACGACCTTTTGTGGACTATATGAGCGAGGTGCTGACCACCAATGCAGACGGGGAGAGTTTGGTGTAGAGGTTTTTAAGTTTTAAAGTGATAAAAAAATTTACCCAACCTTAGACAATGTCCCTGGAACCAACAACTGCAATTGGTCTTGCAGACGTGTGATCACTAAGTTCATCATCCGTTTGTTGAGTTTAGATGAATTTTGGGTGTAAGTCGTGTATTCTTCCATTGTAAACTGACCAATGATCAGGCCTTTGAGCGCATTGCGAAACTTTTGATCTTTATGTATAGCATTCTCGATATACGATATTTGCTTGTCAACCGGAATATCAAAAAACACGCCCTTGTGTTTGGTGGCATAATTGACAAAAGAGGCGAGGAGTAGGGGGTTTTGCAACTTTAAAACTGGTCGTAGCGTAGAGTTTTGAAAGCGCTCTTCTGCAGACATAGTCTCAAAGGTTTGATGCTTTTTGATTTGAGGACGAATGCGAAGGATATCATTGTGGCGATCGTTCATTGTCTTGGCTTAATTATATAAATTTACAAACCTAAAGTGTATCTAAAACCAACCCAAAAAACGCTTCATCAACAATATTATTAACAATCAATAGCCAAGAGCTGTATTATCACCTCGTGGATCTGCACCTCCTTCTAAACTACCGTCAGGGAGTACCAAAATACAATCCATTCGACCAATTTTATCTTTTATTCGCAATTGGTGTCCAAGCTGTTCTAAATCGGTTTGCACATCCTCGGTCAAGGCATCAGTTTCGACTAGAATTTCGTCAGGGTACCATTGATGATGTACCCGTTTGGCGTTTACGGCCTCTTGCATTCCCATCCCATGATCAATCACATTGAGTAGGGTTTGATATACGCTTGTGATGATGGTGGAACCTCCTGGAGTTCCCACTACCATTTTAAGTTGGTCTTTGTAGGTAACAATGGTTGGTGTCATCGAACTGAGCATGCGTTTGTGAGGCGCTATGGCATTGGCTTCGCCGCCTATCAATCCAAACTGATTTGGCGAGCCGGGCTTGCTGCTAAAGTCATCCATTTCATTGTTTAAAAAAAAACCAGCCCCTTTTACCATGACTTTGTTACCAAACGAACTGTTGAGTGTAGTGGTAATTGCCACAGCATTCCCATTCGCATCTACTACAGAGAGGTGTGTGGTTTCTGGGCTTTCTGAGGGTGGTATTTCACCTGATGAAACCAATACGGAAGGGGTAGCTTTATCAAATGAGATTCCGACATAACGCTGCTGATTATATAAAGAATCTAGCAATTGCTCAATAGGAATATCTATAAAATCTGGATCACCCAGATAGGTCGCACGGTCAGCATATACTCGTCGTTCGAGCTCAGCCATCAAATGTATGGTTTTGTGGGTGTTATGGCCCCAATCCGCTATTGGGTAGCCCTCGGTGCCTTGTAGGAGTTGAATCAAGGCAACCCCGCCGCTTGAAGGAGGAGCCATACTGATTATTTGATGTTTACGGTAATAACCAGTAATGGGTTTTCGCCATACGCTTTGGTAGTTTTTTAAATCAGCATGTGAAATCAGTCCATTCCCACTTTGCATTTCAGCTACGATTTGATCTGCTACTATTCCTTCGTAAAAGCCATTACGACCTTCGCTTAGAATGTGTTTTAAGGTCTGAACGAGATCTGGTTGCTTAATGGTATCACCGGCTTTCCAGATCTGATCGCTGTGATATGGAGTTGACCAGCGATTGTATATTTGGAATTCTTCTTGTTCGGTGTTTAAAAGTTCAGCAGCCAAAGGGGTTAAAGCATATCCTTTGTGAGCCATTTCTATAGACGGTTTGATCAGTTCAGCCATGGGCAGTGTACCATATTTTTGATGAAGGGCAAACATCCCATCAACAGCCCCAGGCACACCACTAGCCATATGCCCATGGGTACTATGTAGATCATACAACTGACCTTCTGCATTCAAATACATGTCACGATGTGCTAATGCAGGTGCTTTTTCTCTAAAATCTAAAGAATTTATTGTACCATCATTCATACGAATTACAGCAAACCCACCGCCGCCAATATTACCTGCCTGAGGATAAACGACTGCCAAAGCAAAATGCGTGGCGATCGCAGCATCAATCGCATTTCCGCCATTAATCATAATATCAAGGCCAACAGAAGATGCCAATGGATGGGCTGATGAAACCATGGCATGTATTGCAATCACACCAGAATTTGAAATAGATTGATTATGATTGGTACAGCTCACTACAACTGCAATATATAAGATCAAACGTTGGAGTTGCTTCATAAAATTTTATTTGATAAAATAAATATACTTTTAATTTATCTATACCTTTTTATACTATAATATATATTATGTTAAATTGTTAGATTTGAATTCATAATAATATGCCCTACATTTGTTATTAATCACAAATAATATAGGAAATTTGTGTTATATATAACGTTATGAATATAGGTGTACCAAAAGAAATTAAGAACAACGAGTTTCGTGTCGGTATTACACCAAAAGCCGTTAAAACTCTTGTTTCACATGGCCATTTTGTGAGTGTTGAGAACAACGCGGGTATAGGAAGTGGATTCTCCAATGATGATTACAAAAAAGCTGGTGCTACAATAGCAGCAAACCCAAAAGATGTCTATCAAATTGCAGATATGATCATCAAGGTTAAAGAGCCCCTAGCCGAGGAATATGAGCTCATTCAAGAAGGCCAGTTGGTATATACATTTTTTCATTTCGCTTCCTCTGAGGTATTAACCAAGGCCATGATCGACCGTAAAGCTGTCTGTTTGGCTTATGAAACAATTACAGACGATCAAGGAAATCTTCCCCTACTCACACCCATGTCTGAGGTTGCTGGCCGTTTGGCGAGCCAACAAGGTGCAAAGTATTTAGAAAGTCCGCAAGGTGGATTAGGCGTTCTTATGGGTGGTGTTACAGGCGTTTCTGCTGCGGATGTTATGATACTGGGCGGTGGTGTTGTTGGTACCCAAGCTGCTTTAGTAGCTGCTGGAATGGGTGCTGATGTGACAATTTATGATATCAACCCAAAAAGGATTAAGGAACTTCAAGTAATGATGCAAGACAACGTTAAAATATATTTGTTCTCATCAGATGCGATTGAAAAACATCTTTCCAAAGCCCACATGGTTATTGGAGCAGTGCTTGTACCTGGTGCCAAAGCGCCCAAGCTAATCACTCGAAAACAACTCCGTATCATGCAAAAAGGAGCCGTTTTGGTTGATGTTGCAGTCGATCAAGGCGGCTGTTTTGAAACCACAAAAGCAACGACCCATGAAAATCCGACATATGTTGTGGATAATGTCCTACACTATGCGGTTGCAAATATGCCTGGTGCTGTTCCTCAAACTTCGACAAAAGCTCTGACAAACGCGACCATTGATTATGCCGTTGCACTCGCCAATCACGGTTGGCAATCTGCTTGTAAACAGCACCCTCATTTGGCAAATGGACTTAATATTGCGCTTGGTAAAGTGATTCATAACTCTGTCGCTGAGGCTTTCTCCCTACCCTTTACTAGCGTTCAAGAAATATTGTAATTGGAATTGTTTAATTTTGTATAAATCGCAAACATGAAAAAAATTCCGTCAGTTGATTTACGTGATTTCCTAGGTGATGACACAAATAAGCGTAAAGAATTTATTAAACATATCGGAAAGGCATATGAAGATATTGGTTTTGTTGCATTAAAAGGCCATTTTCTTGAAAAAGATTTGGTTGATGAACTCTATACGCAAGTTCGTGTTTTTTTTAGTCTTTCCTATGAAACCAAGTCCAAGTATGAAATTCAAGGCCTTGCTGGCCAACGTGGCTATACCTCATTTGGAAAAGAACACGCCAAAGGTCGAACTACTGGAGATTTAAAGGAGTTTTTTCATTTTGGGCAACACGAGCCACCAGCCAACGGAGAAGAATATCCAGATAATGTATTTGTTGATGAGAGTCCTGCATTCAATGCTGTTGGACAAAAAACATTTTCAGCGTTGGAAAGAACAGGATGCTTTGTTTTGCGAGCATTGGCTATTCATCTCGGTTTAGATGAACTGTATTTTGATCCATTTGTCATAGGTGGAAATAGCATTCTCAGAGCCATACACTACCCACCCATTACTGAAGAACCTAAAAATGCCGAACGGGCTGCTGCTCATGGCGATATCAATCTCATAACTCTACTTATGGGTGCGCAAGGACGTGGATTGCAAGTGCAAAACCACCACGGTGAATGGATTGATGCCATTGCGGAAGAAGACGAACTTGTTATTAATGTTGGAGATATGTTAGCAAGACACACCAACAACAAACTAAAATCAACAATCCATCGTGTGGTCAATCCCCCGAAATCCGCTTGGCATAGCTCACGATATTCGATTCCTTTTTTTATGCATCCTGTTTCAAATATGAAACTCAATGTACTCCCCCATTGTATTGACGATGAGCACCCCAAACAGTTTGCTGATATCACAGCGGGAGAATTTTTAGAAGAACGTCTACGCGATTTGGGATTGAGAAAGTAATCATGGCAAAGCTCAATAGTCTATCTGATTTAAAGTCTCTGTTCCCAGAGGCGGAAGGAGCCTATCAACCCGAAATACAACCAAAAAAACAACAGTTAGAGGCGCATTTTAGCAACAAAGGGCGTGGCGGGAAAACAGTAACCATTATTAAAGGATTTAACGGAAGTCCTGAAAAGCTAAAAGCTCTAGAGAAAGAACTAAAATCGCTATGTGCAGTTGGTGGAAGCGTCAAAGATGGAGATATTTTGATTCAAGGCAATTATCGCGACAAAATTACAGCTCATTTGCAAAAACAAGGCCACCAAGTGAAACGAGTAGGCGGATGAACGAAGCAGAACTTATTCTCAACGATGATGGTTCGATATACCATTTAGGAATTCGAACTGAACATTGTGCGCCTCTCATTATAACTGTTGGTGACCCAGGACGAGTTCAGACAGTATCACAGTTTTTTGATCAAATTGATTTTAAGCATCAAAATAGAGAAATCTGCATACATACAGGAATTTTGGGGAACCGTCCAATAAGTGTGATTTCAACGGGGATGGGAACAGACAATATCGATATCGTTTTTAATGAACTTGATGCCTTATTTACGCTCGATCTCAAGACTAGAAAACCTCTCGACTCCCCCACCCCTTTGACTTTTATTCGACTGGGAACTTCAGGCTCTATCCAAGCCGATATTGAGATCAATAGCTTGGTCGTTGCCCATGCAGCAATCGGTTTTGATAACCTCATGCATTATTACGATTCCAATATGTGTGACCATCCAACTGCGGTTTCAATTTACAAGCATTTGGGAATACCCAAAAAAATGAATCACCCCTACTATGTGAAAGGTGACCCAAAACTCGTTAAAGACTGTTTAAAACTTGGCATACAGAAAGGAACTACCGCAACCAATCCTGGTTTCTACGCCCCACAAGGACGACACTTGCGAACAAAAAATATACTTTCTTATAACATTGAAAATTTAATTAGTTTTAACAATAATAATTGTTTGATTACCAACTTCGATATGGAGACTGCAGGGATGTACGGCTTAAGTCAGGTCTTGGGCCATAGAGCAATTTCAATTTCTGCCATTCTAGCCAACCGTTATTACGGTACGTTTTCTGATCAACCCGATCAAACTATCCACAATATGATAGATTTGGTCACAAAAGCAATTAAAGCAGGATCGTTCACTTGAACGTTTAAGAATTTGTTTCTTTAGTGACAATGCAAGGGTCCAGTCCTGACTGGTTTGTGGCTGTATTAAACATAAATCTATTAGATGAAAACAACGAGTTTGTTTTAGAAAAACCATTGTTCGAAATGTTTATGATGCTGGAACTGAGGATGGAAACACCTTCTCGTTCAATAATGCAGAGTTCCAACCTGAGTATCCAATTCCAAGAATCACGCAGCCACCTCTTGGAGATGGCACAAATGTTAAAGCATCTCTATGTACAGTAACTTTCACAAAGCAATAACTACCAATGGATTGGTGTTTTTCCTTTGCTTATAAGGTGGGTATTCGCTTGACTAAAGTGACGATTTCCAAACCAAAGGCCACGATTTGCACTCAGAGGTGATGGGTGTCCTGAACTAAGGACAAGATGTTTATCGCGATCAATTCGTTTGCCTTTTTGTTTTGCATAATTGCCCCAAAGCAAGAAAACAATATGATCACATTGGGTTGAAATTACATCAATAACAGCATCTGTAAATTGCTCCCAACCTTTGTTTTGATGACTTCCCGCCCGACCTGCCTCTACGGTCAATGTTGCGTTGAGCAGCAAAACCCCTTGTGACGCCCAAGATGTTAAAGAACCGCTATTGGGATAACCCTTTCCAATATCGCTTTCAAGCTCTTTAAAAATATTGATTAGCGATGGTGGATGTGCAACTCCTTCTGGGACTGAAAAACTCAACCCATGTGCCTGACCTGCGCCATGGTAAGGATCTTGACCTAGGATCACAACACGAATTTGTGATAGTGGACAAGAATCAAGAGCATTAAAAATGAGATGCGCAGGCGGATAAACCAAAGCCGTTTGATACGCCTCACGAACAAAGTCGGTCAGCTCCGAAAAGTATGGTTTTGAAAACTCTTCTGTTAGTGCGGCTTTCCAAGATGGTTCTATTTTAACATTCATGAAAAAAAAAGCTAGTTTTGCGTTTTCCGAAGGTAAGGAAATGATATGAAAAAGATTAGCGAAAAAAGTATAACTGACTTAGAGTTTGACATTGTTCTCGAACAAGCAGCTGCCCGTTGTGCAACTGAATTGGGAAAATCATCATTACTTGAACTTCGTCCGCATACTTCTTTGACACGTGTTCAAATTGAAATTGAACGAGTAAACGAGTATAACAGTTCTTTTACAAGCGAACACAATATCCCAAATCACGGATTTGAGTCTATCGACAAGGCATTGGGCTTGCTCTCTGTAGAAAATAGCAAAATCGAGATTGAGTTTTTTCAGCATATCGCTCATTTGTCCAAAACTGCACAAGCTCTACTTCGATTTTTTAAAAAGACAAAATCTTTTTTCCCACAACTTCACAAGTTCGGCCAAGATATCCCGATCGAAAAATCCATTCCTAAAGAAGTTGATCGTGTGATTGATCGCTTTGGAGAGGTTCGCAATCAGGCTTCTGATTCTTTGGCGGTAATCCGCAAACAGATGGATCATGTACGTGGTAAAATCAGTCAGAGCTTTGGATCAGCGATGAGTAAGTATCAGAGTTCAGGTTTTTTAGATGACATCAAGGAGACTGTTGTCTCAAACAGAAGGGTATTGGCCATAAAAGCGATGTACAGACGAAAAGTCAAAGGATCTCTATTAGGAAGTAGCAAAACAGGTAGTATTGTTTACATCGAGCCTCAAGCTGTGGTGCAGTATAGTCAGGAAATGGAAAACTTGACTTATGACGAAAAAGAAGAAATTGATCGCATCCTACGAGAGCTCACCAATTGGATGCGACCCCATGCGGAACTGCTTGCCAATTACCAACGCTACGCTACAGAGATTGATATGATTTGTGCCAAGTCTCTTTACGCTCAAGAAATGAATGGTGTGATGCCTAAATTGAATGACTCTTCAGACTTGGATATAAAGGATGCCTATCACCCCCTACTCTATTTATCGAACAAACAAAAAAAGCAAACCACTTATCCACAAACCATACACCTACATAACGAACTTCGCATTTTGGTAATTTCGGGCCCTAATGCAGGAGGGAAAAGTATCACTCTAAAGACGATTGGACTACTTCAGCTTATGCTACAAACGGGCTTTCTAGTCCCTGTACACCCCCAATCTCATATGTGTGTGTTTGAAAGCGTTCTAACAGACATTGGTGATAACCAATCGATTGAAAATGAATTGAGTACTTACAGCTACCGACTTAAAAACATGAATCGTTTTTTAAAGAAATGCAATGCGAAAAGTTTGTTGCTGATCGATGAATTTGGAACAGGGTCAGATCCTGAACTTGGAGGCGCATTAGCAGAAATCTTTTTGGAAGTTTTTTATGAAGAAAAAGCACTCGGTGTGATCACTACGCATTACACAAATCTAAAATTACTCGCTGATGAATTGCCCCATGCTGCAAATGCCAATATGCAGTTTGACCGAAACAAACTCTCCCCTACATACCGGCTAGTTACCGGAGAGGCAGGGAGTTCTTTTACTTTTGAAGTTGCGCAGAAGAACGGAATCCCATACAGTCTGATCAATCGAGCGAAAAAGAAAATTGAACGTGGAAAAGTCCGTTTTGATGCGACCCTTGCCAAAATGCAACGTGAGCGTTCTACAATGGCGAAAAACACCAAGGAATTACAAGACGAAGCCTTGAAGAGTAAAAAGCAAAATGAGAAATTAGAGTCCCTAAATGCAAAAGTCAAGGCGAAATTAGAGAGTTATCAAAGTCTTTTTGATCAGGATCAAAGAATGATTGTGTTGGGAAATAGGGTAAATGAACTCGCAGAGTCTTATCTTATAAACGGCAAAAAACGACCCTTAATTGCGGGTCTTTTACAGCTTGTCGAATTCGAAAACGCCAAACGAAAAAAACAATCTGCTGCTGTGATTCACAAGAAGAAATCAGAAAAGAAAAAACTAAAAGCTGAGGTTGAGGAAAAGATTGAAAAGGTTCGAGAAGAGAAAAAAGAAAAGCCAAAAGTAGAGGTTAAAAAACGTTCAAAAGTAAAATTACATATCGGTGATCACGTCCGTTTATTCGACGGTAAAGCAGTTGGTACAATTGATAGTTTAGAAAAAAACAAAGCCTTTGTCAATTACGGTACGTTTACGACACAAGTCCATACAGATGAATTAGAGCTTGTTAAGCGTTAGAAATGAATAATAAAGGGATAACAATATTTTTTGACGGTATATGTGTTTTCTGTACTCGTTTAGTTAAACTTTTAATATTTATAGACTTCAAAAAACGCATCGTTTTTTCTACGCTCAACAGTACTTATGCCAAGAAACATATTGGAAAAACTTCCATTGACACTATTTTAGTTTTGGACAATAATGGAATATTATATCAAAAATCAGAAGCAATTCGGGTGATTGTCAATCAACTGGTGTTATTTCAGTGTTTAGGGTTTATAATTTGGCTAATACCCACTATCGTATCCGATAAAATCTATGACTTGATTGCTAGATATCGTTAGCTTTTATTTGGAAAGTATAATTCTTGTCCTTTGCTCGACAGTAAAAGAGATAACAAGAGAATTAAAGTCAGATAGTTAGGATTTGTTGTAATTCTCATCCCATTTTTTCTCGACAGGATCTTTCAATTTTCCTGAAGATTTTGCAACCACCATCGATACTGCAGCATCCCCTGTTACATTTACTACAGTACGGCACATATCCAACGGGCGGTCAACCGCAAAAATCAGTGCAAGACCTGCTTCTGGAATACCTGCTTGGCCCAAAACAATGAGTAACATGACCATACCTGCACTGGGAACAGCAGCAGCACCAATCGATGCTAATGAAGCAGTAGCGATGATACTGAGTTGTGCTGTCAAATCTAGTTGCAGACCAAAAGCCTGAGCGATAAAAATAGCTGCAATTCCCTGGTATAAACTCGTGCCATCCATGTTGATTGTCGTTCCAATTGGAAGCACAAAACTACTCACCTCTTCCTCTACGCCTAAGTGTTCTTGAACTCTTTCCATCGTAACTGGTAATGTTGCTGCAGATGAACTAGTTGAAAAAGCTAGAAGTTGTGCTGGTAAAATACCGTTTAAAAAGAATTTAGGTGACTTAGAAGTATAAAACCTAACAAGTATGATATAGAACACAATCATCAGAGAAAGACCAAGCAAGACACTTATAGAGTAAAGACCGAGTGCTCTAAATAAATCAGGACTTGGTGCATCAACTACCAAAGCAGCCAATAGTGCAAATACGCCATATGGCGCAGCAAGCATAATCAAGTCAATCATTTTTAAAATAACATCGTTTAGTGCATCAAAAAAGTCTTTGACAGGCTTTGCTTTCTTTTCATCAATTAATATGAGTCCTATGCCAAAGAAAATGGAGAAAAAGATAATTTGAAGCATATTAGCGTTATCAGTAGCTGCGTCAAAGATATTAGACGGTACAATGTCTACAAGGGCCTGAAGGGGACCGTCAGCTTTTTGTTCATTAGCAATTTGCTGCTTGGAAGCCGTTTCATCAGAATAAGCTGCAACTAAATCAGCCTGTGCTTTTTCACTCACAATATTACCAGGCTTGATAATATTTACAATCAATAACCCAATCGTAACAGCAGTTACTGTGGTTACCATATAAAGTAAAACCGTTTTACCTCCCATTCTAGACAATTTGGCAATGTCCTTTAAATCAGAAACTCCTTTGATAAGAGAAGCGAGAATAAGAGGAATAGCTATGAGCTTTAGGGAATTTATAAAAATAGTACCGAAAGGCTTTATCCAATCAACAACTAGGTCTTTTCCTGTATTGAATTGCAACATCAAAATTCCAAACAGAACACCTAATAACATACCGATTAATATTTTCCAATGTAAGGCTAAATGTTTCATGTAATTGGTTTTGTTTGTTATTAAAACTGATTGAAATTCCCAATGATAGAATTTGTACGCGCAATCAGGAAATAATCTGCAAGAACAAGTGCAGCCATTGCCT
>CAJXBR010000019.1 GCA_913051755.1 uncultured Flavobacteriaceae bacterium | reverse complement strand
GAAACATTGTTTCCAACCAACGCTTTTTTACCAGTAATTTGACAAACTTTTGACATTGCAAAAATTGATTTTTGTAATCGGAGTGCAAATAAACGATATTTTTAACGTACAAACAAATGTTTTTTACTCTCTACATCAGCATTTTTCTTGCGAGCTCAAGTGCCTTATTGACTGCCTTTTGGACTGTTTTTTCTCTGTTTTTTCCAAAATTATAAGATTCTACCCTTTCAAAATCGGGGCCGACTAAAGCTATACAAACAGTTCCAACCTCAACATCAGAATCGCCTTTGGTAGGACCAGCATTGCCAGTGGTTGCGATAGCATAATCGCTTTTCATCTGTTTTCGAACCCCTTTGGCCATTGCCAATGCAACCTCCTCACTCACGACAGAGTGACTCGAAATCAGTTCCTCTGACACCCCCAAAACTTTGCTCTTGACTGATGTTTTATAAGCAACAATACCCCCAAAAAAATAGGCAGATGCACCAGGGATAGACGATAGCAAGGCAGCGATACGACCACCAGTACAGCTTTCAGCTACTGCAACTGATAACTGTTTATCAGTCAATATTCTTCCAATTTGTGCCTCAATTGGGCGATCTTCCTCAAAGCCAGTGATGATATCACCAATCAATGGATAAAGACCCTCAAACTGTTGATCAACCTCTTTTTGGAGTTGGTCTTCATTTTCTCCTCTTGAAGTTAAGCGCAATCTCACCCGACCCAAATTGGGAAGATATGCGAGTTTGATGTGAGAAGGCAATGCTGCCTCCCAATCATGAATCACCTCTGCAATGCGACTCTCACCCCAACCATAAGTCATGATGGTTTTATGAATCAACACAGGTCGTTTAAAATGAGTTTTAAGCTTGGGAATGAGTTGAGTGTCAGTGATGCTCTTCATTTCGTAGGGAACACCTGGCAGAGCAACAAAAACAGTTGTGTTTTTTTCCATCCACATACCAACTGCTGTGCCAAATCGATTCTCCAAAATAACAGCCTTGGAAGGCAGCATTGCTTGCGCTCGATTGAGATCGTTGATTGGGACATTCACATATTGCGCAAAAAGTTTTTCAATATGATCCAAAACATCTTGGTTGTGTACCAAATGGTCATCAAAAAATTTACAAAAAGAAGTTTTAGTAATATCGTCTTTGGTAGGACCTAAACCCCCTGTAAGCAGCACAAGTGAAACACGCTTTTGGGCAGTTTCCATCGCATTGATAATCGCCTGTTCCTGATCAGAAACTGAGGTGATCTGAGAAACCTCAATGCCAATTTTGTTGAGTGATTTGGCAAGAAATGCAGAGTTTGAGTCAACAATCTGACCAATCAGAATTTCATCGCCAATTGTTATAATTTCTGCTTGCATTATTTGATATTGAGCATAAATGCTTGTTCTCCTTCCAAATGTCCTGTAAGTATGTCTCCCCTCTCTACACGACCTACTCCCGCAGGTGTTCCTGTAAACAATATATCACCAATTTTTAGGGTAAAATAACGCGAAACATAGCTGATGATTTCATCAATTTTCCAAATCATATTGGCAGTTGTGTCTTTTTGCACAACATCATCGTTTTTAGTCAACTGAAAGCTAAGGTTGTTCAGGTCTGAAAATTGAGACTTATCATACCAATTGCCAATGTATGCGGCACCATCAAAAGACTTTGCTTTTTCCCAAGGAAGTCCTTTGCTCTTGAGATCGAGCTGCACATCTCGCGCAGTGAAGTCCAACCCCAACCCTATTTCGCTGTAGTACTTGTGTGCAAATTTGGTTTGTATATGCTTACCAATTCTGTTGATTTTCACAAGAACCTCCACTTCGTGATGAATTTCGTTGGAGAAGTCAGGCATGAAAAATGGCTGCCCTTTTTGACCCAAACATGAATCAGGCTTCATAAAAATGACTGGCGCATCAGGCCGATCGTTGTTAAGCTCTTCTATATGTTTAGCGTAGTTACGTCCAACACATATAAGCTTCATGACCCACTGTTTAAAGTGTTGAGACGAATCGCAGTGAGAACCTTTTTGGTATATAAGGGAAAATCTGCTTCCATTAGCCATCCAAAATATCCTGGTTCACGCTGAAGAACTTCAACAACTTTTTTTCCTTTGTGTTTTCCAAAACCAAAAATAGGCTCGTTTTCTTTATTCCTTCGAATATACCCTGCAAAATCTACACTGCTGTGTCGTGTGGTAAACTGACTAAGCATGTCCACATCGTTCTCCAAGTCTTCGTAATGATCAATTTGGGCTTTGAGCACCTCAAAAGTCGCTTTGGTATCAGCGCTAGCGCTGTGTGCATTTTCAAGGTCTTTTGCACAATAAAATTTATATGCAGCAGTAAGGGTTCGCTGCTCCATTTTGTGAAAAATCGTTTGCACATCAATTGATTTATGCTTTTTAAAATCAACATCTATTTCGGCACGAAGCATTTCCTCTGCAAGCAAGGGGATATCAAACCTATCAGAGTTATAACCTGCTAGATCTGAGCCTTTAAACCAACTGTATATTTCAGCCGAAACTTCTTTAAATGTTGGCTCATCAGCTACCTTTTCATTTGTAATGCCATGCACTGCTGTAGCCTCTGCAGGAATAGGCATTTCTGGGTTAACCAACCAAGTCTTATCTTTCTCAGAACCATCTGGAAAGGCTTTTAGGATAGAGATTTCAACAATTCGATCTTTTGCGATGTTGACACCAGTAGTTTCAAGATCGAAGAAACAAATTGGTCGTTTTAATTGCAGTTGCATATTATACTTGTTGTGAGGTGTCCCAGTTCTCTATTTTGTTTTTTAACTCTTTGATAAACAGGCCGCCCATGGCTCCATTGACTATGCGATGATCATAACTGTGAGAGAGAATCATTTTTCGACGAATGCCAATGAAATCTCCTTTGTCTGTTTCGACAACAGCTGGTACTTTTCGAATCGCGCCCAATGCGAGAATACCAACTTGTGGCTGATTGATAATAGGTGTTCCCATCAAGCTATCAAACATGCCTACGTTGGTCACTGTGTATGTTCCATCAGTAACATCATCTGGAGAGAGGGTTCCTGTTCTGGCACGTTTGGCTAAGTCATTTACTCTTTTGGTGAATCCAACCAAACTCAATTGATCTGAATTTTTTATGACTGGAACAATAAGATTTCCGTCTTCGAGCGCAGTTGCCATACCCAAGTTGATATCCATCTTTTGAATAATTTTGTTTCCACTCAAAGACGAATTTAGCAAAGGAAAATCACGAAGTACTTGAGCAGTAAGCATCATGAAAATCGGCGTAAATGTGATTTTTTCTCCTTCTCTTTGTAGAAAAGATTGCTTGATGCCCTCACGCCAATCCCATAAATCTGTAACATCAACTTCGATAAAAGATTGTACATGCGCAGACGTATGTATACTTTTGTGCATATGCTCGGCAATCAGTTGCTCCATTCGAGACATGTCTCTCACTTCACCTTTTCCAATATTACTAGCGATTGTAGTCGTAGCAGGAGGTGGGGTTAGCGATTGCTTGGGTTGCGATTGACGAGACTTTAGATGGTTGAGTATATCCTTTTTGGTTACTCGACCATTTTTTCCAGTACCCTTTATTTGATATAACTCGGCATCTGAAATCCCTTCTTCTTTAGCGATGCTTTTGACTAGTGGAGAAAAGTAAATATCCCCAGTTTGTGACTGTTCGACTGAAGGGGCTGGGGCTAGGATTTCTTTTGCTTTGCTTTCTAAAAAATCTTCTTTGACTTCGATATCTTCTGAAACCTCAGTTGAGGCTTCATCTTGTGCTAATTCTTCGGGAATATCTTTATCTGTTTCGATAATTGCCAATGGCTCTCCAACACGAACAACTTGGTTTTCTTCAACAAGTTTTTGGAGAAGTTTACCAGAGATTTCAGAAGGGACTTCAGAGTCAACTTTATCTGTGGCAATTTCTACAACGGCATCATCTGCTGCGATGATATCACCTTCGTTTTTGAGCCATTGGGTAACTGTTGCCTCATCGACACTTTCTCCCATGGCAGGTAGTAACAATTTGTACTCAGCCATGCTGCAAAATTACGAATTTAAACAATGCTTGTTTTCGATTTCTTTTTGGTATTTGGAATGACTGCTCCACTCCCTCTAGACAACACATCACTGCTGCCAATAATTCGCTTGTTATCAACTGAAATAAACTTATAAACATAGCGTGTTTGATGAACCTGCATAAAGTTGATTACCTCGCTCCATTGCATGCTGCGCATGTCAAATACAATTCCCATCAATTTTTTGGGCTTAACTTGAAGGACCTCGAGAAGATTTTGGCAGTGTTTGATGCTAGGAAACATATTCATTTTTACATTTTTGAAGAGCTTGGGGTTTTTGGATACCAACGTCCAATTATTTACGAGTATAGGTGAGGTTTTATCTCGTCTAGATGACGCAAACCTCTTAAACTTACTAAACAAATAAGACCCTGTGGTGAATATCGAATTTAAAAGCCAATTGTGAGAGAAGTTTTTGTTGTAGTAATATGACATCGCATTGAAAAATCGCTTTTCATAGGCTTTGTTTTTTGGGGTACTCTCTCCTTTAAAATGAATCACTTTGGATTGAGAAAAATAAAAGTTGGTGTATCCTAACTTCAAACTTCGATGTGAGATGTCAATATCTTCTCCATACATAAAGAAGTTTTCATCAAACCCCTCAAGTTGATCATATAAACGCTTGCGCATAAACATAAATGCCCCTACAAGCACATCGGTCTTGCCATTTTGATTTTGAGGAAGGCTTAAATTGTAATACTGCCCAAAAAAACGAGAAGAAAATCTGAAAAGCCCCAAAGACTTGAACACTGCCGCCTTTATTGTTGGCAACCCTCGTTTGGACTCCAATAAAAATTGCCCTGTTCCATCAATCATTTGAGGACCTGAAATCCCAATTGTAGGATTTTCGTCATGGAATTGTATAAATTCCTCAAAGGTTTTTTGAGAAACAATGGTGTCAGGATTAAGTATACATACATAGCGACCTTTGGCAAGTTTTGCAGCTTTGTTATTTGCCTTTCCAAATCCTAGGTTATCGACGTTGGAAATCACACGTGTTGAAGGGAATTTTTGTCGCATCATTTCAACGCTGTTGTCAGCAGATGCATTGTCGATAACAATGATCTCAGCATTGATGTTATTGATCGCGGCATAAACACTTTCCAAACACAGATGTAAAAAGTGCTCTACATTGTAACTAACAATGATGACTGAAAGGTCGATTGATTTATATTGTTCCATCGAATGGGATTCTTTTTACGATACTTCTTCCTAATGACACTTCATCTGTATATTCCAGCTCATCACCAACAGAAACACCTCTAGCAAGTACAGTTATTTCAACATCATATGAGCTAATCTGCTTGTAAATATAATAGTTGGTGGTGTCACCTTCAACTGTACTACTCAACGCCAAAATGACTTCCTTTATTGTACCGTCTTTCACCTTTTTGACCAAGCTATCGATTCTCAATTCTTGAGGGCCGATTCCATCTAGAGGCGAAATTTTACCCCCCAACACATGGTAGAGGCCAGTAAATTGAGCCGTACTTTCGATCGCAATTACATCACGAACATCTTCGACCACACAAACCAATTGGCGATCTCTTTTGGGATTCGCACATAGACTACAAGTTGGCTGATCCGAAACATTAAAACATGATTGACAGTATTGGATTTCTGTTCTCAAAAGTCGAATTGCTTCTGACAAATCCAAGCTAATTGATTCAGGCTGACGAAGTAAATGCAAAACGAGTCGCATTGCGGTACGTCGTCCAATTCCAGGAAGCTGTGAAATTTCATCAACAGCTTGTTGCAATAACTTTGATGCATATTCCATCGCGGCAAAGGTAAACATTTGAAAGTATGAGGCAATCCAAGTATCTTTGAAAAATGAGCAGTTATCTTCTTTTATCCATTCTTCTAGGATATTTCATCGTGTTGATGATCATTGCTCGTTTGACGAAAGGCAAAGAAGACAACCAAACGTTTTTTATCGCAAACCGATCTGCTCCATGGTACCTCGTGGCTTTTGGAATGATTGGCGCCTCCCTTTCTGGAGTCACCTTTATCTCTCTTCCTGGTTGGGTTGAAGACACAGGGTTTAGTTATTTCCAAATGGTCTTGGGCTATATCGTTGGCTACTTTGTCATTGGCACTGTCCTTTTGCCTATTTATTATAAATACAAACTCACTTCCATCTACACCTATCTATCTACACGATTTGGCGCAAAGACCTACAAAACTGGGGCATCCTTTTTTGTTTTGTCACGAATCGTTGGTGCTAGCTTTCGCCTGTATCTAGTCGCAAGTGTACTCCAGTGGGTTATTTTCGAACAAATGGGGATTCCCTTTTGGTGTACTGTCATTGTAACCATATCCCTGATTTGGCTTTACACACACAAGTCTGGCATCAAAACAATTATTTGGACAGATGTATTGCAAACTCTTTTTATGTTGATTGCCCTATGCCTAGCATTATACTACATTACAGCCTCTCTAGAAATCGAGCATCTGTTTGGATGGCTTGGTCAACAAGACAATACACAAATCTTTTTCTTCGATGATTATAAAAGTCCTTATTTCTTTTGGAAACAATTTTTGTCTGGTGCATTAATTGCCATTGTTATGACAGGTCTTGATCAGGACATGATGCAAAAGAATCTTGCGTGTAGAAGTCTGTCTGATGCGCAAAAAAATATGTTTTGGTTTACCATCATATTGACAATCGTCAATTTTGTATTTCTGATGTTAGGGGCTTTACTCACTGCCTATGCATTGGCAAATGGGATTGATGCACAAGGAGACAGGCTCTTTCCTATCATCGCCACCCAATCCGAGCTCGGTCTTGGGCTATCAATTGTTTTTCTTCTTGGGCTCATTGCAGCTGCATATAGCAGTGCTGACAGTGCTTTGACATCCCTCACAACAAGCATAAGCATCGATTTGCTCGAAATCGAAAAAAGACTTCAACCAGATCGTCAAGAACACACACGCAAGCGAGTTCACCTCCTCGTATCACTGGTGCTGATTCTTGTGATTCTTGGATTTAATTATTTAATTTCTGATAAAAGTGTGATTGCAAAATTATTTGAGTTTGCAGGCTACACCTATGGACCCCTCCTTGGCTTATATACTTTGGGTGTGTTAACAAAGGTTCAAGTGCGCGATCGGTGGGTGCCATGTGTCGCTGTTTGCACTCCTATCGTAGGATACCTAATCAGTCAATGGACTTTAACAAACTATGATTTTGACTTTGGATTCTTTATCCTAGCGCTCAATGGGGCATTGTGTTTTTTAGGTTTGATATTGATTCGCAGCAGTCAGGCTACACCCACTTGATAAGTGAACTACCCCATGTAAACCCACTTCCAAAAGCAGCAAGCATTACATGATCTCCTGAGTTGATTTTCCCTTCCTCCCACGCCTCACAAAGAGCAATCGGTATCGAGGCAGCAGTCGTGTTTCCATAGCGCATGATGTTATTGTACACTTGATCATCCTGTAAGCCAAACTTCTTTTGCACAAACTGGGCAATTCTTAAATTGGCTTGATGAGGAATTAGCATATCGATATCACTTGGCTCCAGATTGTTTTTTGCAAGTGCTTCAC
Source organism: uncultured Flavobacteriaceae bacterium (assembly GCA_913051755.1). The sequence goes on along the minus strand of CAJXBR010000019.1, from coordinate 5,964 downwards.
CAATCACTTCCGAAAACCTTACAACAGCATTTTTAAAAACCAACTGCCCGTTCATATATGGGTGATAATCAGGATCATTTGGATCATAATTTTCAAACACTTCATGCACCCATTTTTTGGTACTAGGACCAATTAAAGAAAGTTCCTTAGCATGCTTACCTTCAGAGTGAAGGTGCGTGGAGAGTAACCCCTCTTCTGGGTTTTCATGACGACTAACAACAGCTGCACCAGCACCATCGCCAAAAATGACAGAAACTGTACGTCCACGAGAGGTGAGGTCAAGACCTCCTGAGTGATGCTCAGATCCAATGACTAAGATATTTTTATAGGTTCCCGAAAGTATATATTGATCTGCAACAGAAAGGGCATAAATAAATCCAGAACATTGATTTCGGACATCAAGTGCAGGGCAAGTACCTATTCCCATTATGTCTTGCACCAAAACTCCAGAGCCTGGGAAATAATAATCAGGACTTAAGGTAGCAAAGACAATCAAGTCGATGTCATCTTTGCTAATCCCAGCACGATCGATTGCCTGTTGGGCAGCCTTAACACCCATGGAGGCTGTTCCTTCATTAGAATCTTTTGCTATGAATCGGCGTTCTTCAATCCCAGTTCGTTCTACGATCCAATCGTGACTAGTGTCCATCAGTGCCGACAGATTATTATTTGTAACTTTATTTTTAGGTAAGTATTTACCAAGGCCTTTAATTTTTGAGCTGTACAGTTTTGTCATGTCATAAATTTAGTCAATTATTGTACAAAAAGTAAAAGGTGTGCTTGTGCACACCTTAAACAATTTAACCAAAAAAACAAACAAACCAAGAATTTGTTGAAAAGAATTAATCCATTTTTTCATAGCAATAATTCCCGATTAAGAGTAATATGGAATTCTTTTCTTGTACAAATATATATTGTGTTTAACTTTTTTGCAAATTAATTAAACAAAAAATATAAAAGTGTCATCTTGTCAGAGTACAAACAATGGTATTTTTTTTGCAAATATTTTAATAAATCTTAAAAAATGAGTACAGGAAAAATAAATGTTGCGGTTGAAAATATCTTTCCGTTAATCAAAAAATTTCTATACAGCGATCATGAAATCTTTTTGAGAGAGTTGATTTCAAATGCAACAGACGCGACACTAAAACTAAAGCATCTCACCCAAATCGGAGAAGCGAAAGTTGAGTATGGCAACCCACTGATTGAAGTCAAGGTTGACAAAAAAGGAAAAAAACTTCACATTATTGATCAGGGCGTTGGGATGACATCTGATGAAGTCAATAAATATATCAATGAAGTTGCCTTTTCTGGTGCTGAAGAGTTTTTGGAGCAGTACAAGGACAGTGCGAAAGACAGTGGCATTATCGGACACTTTGGTCTTGGGTTTTACTCGGCATTTATGGTTGCCAAAAAAGTTGAGATCATCACCAAGTCATACAAAGATGAACCAGCAGCGCATTGGACTTGTGATGGGTCTCCCGAATTCACCTTGAAAAAGCATGATAAAAAAGAAAGAGGTACAGAAATCATTTTGCACATCGACAAAGATTCGAAAGAGTTTTTGGAGGAGACACAGATTCGTTCATTACTCATAAAATACAACAAGTTTATGCCCATTCCAATCAAGATGGGCACAAAAGAAATTACGAAGACTGAAGGGGATGGTGATGATGCCAAAGAAGTCAAAGAAGTTGTTGATGATATCATCAATAACCCCTCACCTGCTTGGATTCAAAAACCAACAGATCTGAAGGATGAAGATTACAATCATTTTTATAGAGAGCTATATCCGACACAATTTGAAGAGCCTTTATTTCAAATACATCTCAATGTTGACTATCCTTTTCACCTCACTGGAATTCTCTATTTCCCAAAAATCTCTAATGATTTAAACCTGCAAAAGGATCGTATTCAACTCTATCAAAATCAAGTATTTGTAACTGATAATGTAGAAGGGATTGTGCCAGAATTTTTGACCATGCTTCGAGGTGTTATCGATTCTCCAGATATTCCTTTAAACGTGTCCAGAAGCTATTTACAAGCAGACGGAAATGTCAAAAAAATTAGCAATTATATCACTAGAAAAGTGGCAGACAAGCTCAAATCACTCTTCAAAAAAGACAGAGAGGCTTTCCAAGAGAAATGGAATGACATAAAAGTTGTGATAGAGTACGGCATGCTTTCAGAAGACAAGTTCTTTGAAAAGGCAAAAGATTTTGCACTGTTCCCAACCACAACAGGTGACTATTTTACTTTTGAGGAACTGAAAGAACAAACAAAAGATGCTCAAACTGATAAAGACGGAAAGCTTGTTCAACTTTATGCATCCAATGTAGATGAGCAACATGCATATATTGAAGCTGCAAAAGCAAAAGGATACACTGTCTTATTGCTTGATTCACCAATTGTGAGTCACCTTCTTCAAAAATTAGAAACAAGTGAAGAAAATCTCAACTTTACAAGGGTGGATGCAGATCAAATCGATAAGCTTATTGTAAAAGTAGATTCAACGCCATCAAAATTAAGTGAAAAAAGTCAAGAGCAACTCAAAACACTTGTTGAGGGAATCGTGCCAAAAGCAACCTACACTGTACAACTCGAACCGATGGACAGTAAAGCCTTACCATTTTTGATTACGCAACCAGAGTTTATGCGTAGAATGAAAGAGATGCAGCAGACAGGTGGTGGTGGCATGTTTGGTGGAAATATGCCAGAAATGTACAACCTGATTGTAAACATGAATCACCCATTGGTCAGTCAGATTTTAGAAACAAAAACGAAGAAGAAACAAGAACGACTGATCAAACAGTCTGTCGATCTTGCACGACTAAGCCAAAACCTATTGAAAGGAGAAGAACTCACTTCATTTATCAATCGAAGTTTTGACATGATTAAATAATAATTTACCTAAACAGCAATCAATCCCTTAGCTATTGTATTCAGTTAAGGGATTTTTTTAACTTAGATATCTTCAATCTAGATCTTTAATTATGTTCATTTTCACAAGCATCATTTCTTTTTTAAAAGACAAATCCTACAGAAATTTATTATTTACAACGAATTTTTTTATTGCACTCGGCATAGTCGTTTATCACTATATTGAGAATTGGTCATGGCTCGATTCGCTTTATTTTTCAGTGATTACGCTAACCACGATTGGCTATGGTAATTTTTCGCCACAAACAGATTTGGGGAAAATTTTTACCCTGGTTTATATTGTTGTTGGATTCGCTTTGATATTAGGGTTTTTAATTCCTTGATGCTATATTTCAATAAGAAATAAACCACATTTAACAGTGAAGATCGTTCAGCATACTGCTTTAAAACAACTCCCTAATGCAGAGATTAGCTATGTGCCTGATTTTTTGAGTACGCGCACAGCCAATGCTTTTTTTGAAGACCTATATAACAACATACCATGGCAGCAGGATCCCATTACTGTTTTTGGAAAGACCTACCCCCAACCACGACTGACATCACTTCATGCGAACACCTTGGATTCTTACACCTATTCGGGGGTAACAATGACGCCAAAGCCGATGACAGAAACACTAAAACAGATTGAGAAAATAATACAAAAATACTCCGATGCTTCGTTCACCTCAGTCCTACTAAACTTGTATCGAGATGGAAAAGACAGCAATGGATGGCATGCTGACGATGAGCCAGAGCTGGGGGTCAATCCAATCATTGCATCAGTGAGTTTGGGAGCTCCCCGGTTTTTTCACCTTCGGCACAATCACGATCGTGAAAAACGTTATAAAATATTACTTGAGCATGGCAGCTTGTTGCTCATGGGTGGCGAGACACAACACTTTTGGAAACACCAAGTTGCGAAGACAGCAAAAAAAATAAATCCACGTATAAATTTGACCTTTAGAAAAATCAATCATTCAAACTAATTACTCATATTTGCAGTGATGAAACAAAACATAATCAAGTTATTATTCTTTCTTTTTTTGGGGAGTTGTTCAGCACCCAAAAAAGACATGCAAGTCGAAGTTTTTGTAAAGGACTTAAAAAAGGGAACACTCTACCTCGAACGAGTGCAAGACAGCATTTTGGTTGCAGTCGATTCGATGGAAATCACTAAAGAAAAACCCATTATTTTGGAAGCCGACTTGAATCATCCTGAACTGTTTTATGTTCTTTTGGATCGAAACAAAGCTAATGACTTCGACAATCGAATTCCATTTTTTGGAGAGGCTGGTAACATATCAATCCAAACAACTTTGGATGGTTACGTCACAAAAGCTGAGGTTGTTGGTTCGCCAACACAAGATATTTTCAATTCTTACAAAAAAGTCATCAATCAGTTTAACAATGAAGAGCTCGATCTGTTAGCAGCCTATTTGCAAGCGCAAATAAGCCAAAATAATGACAGTTTGGCATTACTTGAAAAGCAATCTGCTAATCTAGCCAATAGAAAAATTTTATTTACTGCAAATTTTGCAGTCAACAACAACAACAGTGTTATTGCTCCTTATTTGGCTTTATATAACCTAACATCTGATTCCAAAAGTCTTCTCGACACCATCGCCTCCTCGATGTCCGACGATGTTCGAAACTCCAGTTATGGAAAACAGTTGAGGGATTATTTGGCAGATGCTGAAAAATAAAATGATTCTTGCTAAATGGTAATCATCAATACTTTTGAGTTGTTTGCCTGAATCGTAAATGAACTCAAACAGGCAGGTAGCAAAACGGTTGATCCAAATGGAAGTTGATAGGTATTGTTGTCCACAATGATTTCGTTGTCTCCATCCACAGCCATCAAAACAACAAACGAGTCCAACTGATCCATATTGATACTCACTTCCCCCTCCAAGGGGATAATGTCTGTTTTGAAGTAAGAAGAATTCACCATGGCATTCCTGTGATTGGGCTTTTGATCATATTTCACTTTATGATCATCACGCTTCGAGAAATCGATCGCATCAAGGGCGAGGGCTGTGTGCAGCTCTCTCGTATTCCCATCTTTGTCCTTTCGATTCCAATCAAAAATTCGATAAGTTACATCTGAAGTTTGCTGAATTTCGGCAAGTAAAATTCCAGCGCCAATAGCATGAACAGTTCCTGTTCGAATAAAAAATGTATCCCCACTGTTTACAGTTTCGTAGTGAAGTAAGCTTTCGATCTGATCATTTTTGAGATATTGTTGATATTCATTCTGGTCAGTGTTTTTAGAAAATCCAGTGATGAGTTTTGATCCAGCATCAGCATTCATAATGTACCACATCTCGTTTTTACCAAACGAATTGTGACGCTCTTTGGCGAGCTGATCATTGGGGTGTAATTGAACAGACAAGTCTTTTTGTGCGTCGATATACTTGATGAGGATGGGGAAATCGTTGCCAAAACGATCGTAAACAGACTTTCCTACAAGATCGGCTTTATAGGTTTCTATGAGCTCTTTCAGTTGTTTGCCTTCAAGAACACCATTTGAGACGACTGACTCATCACCCGAAACAGCTGATAACTCCCAGCTCTCTCCAATGCCTTCGCCTTTAAATGGCTTTTCTAGATAGCTGATGAGTTTCTCCCCACCCCAAAGTCTTTCTTTGGAAATTGGTTTAAAAAAAAGTGGATATAACATTACTACCCTTTGTAGTTTACATAATTTCTTGGTGTCTCATAAAGAGTCACTTCCAATTGCTTGTCAGAGGAAATGTGAGGTCGAAGCTTATCCCAAATCACAACAGCAATGTTTTCAGCAGTCGGATTCAGATTCTTAAACTCTGGCACTTGCTCATTTAGGTTTTTATGATCGAAAGCGTCCTCAATCTCTGCTTTGATAAGGTCTTTCAGTACTTTCATATCCATAACATAGCCTGTTGATTTGTCGATTTCGCCTGTGATATGTACAATCAGCTCGTAGTTGTGGCCATGGTATAAGGGGTTATTGCACTTGCCAAAAATCTTTTCATTTTCAGCATCATCCCAGTCAGGCCTGTAGAGGCG
>CAJXBR010000018.1 GCA_913051755.1 uncultured Flavobacteriaceae bacterium | reverse complement strand
CACCTGACAAAAAAAGTGTGTAGCAGCTAAAACGCGACAAAATGACATAATCTATGAGCAAAACAAAATTGATTTCATTAGATAATCTATCATTAGAGGACTTAGAAGTCGATGCGGAGTTGATTCCGTTGATGACAACAGATGACGAGGAAGCGATTTCGAAAGAGCCTATTCCAGAAGAGATTCCCGTCTTACCACTGCGTAACACTGTGCTGTTTCCAGGCGTTGTGATTCCAATCACTGCAACCCGTGACAAGTCAATACAACTGATTCGAGATGCCAATGCATCAAATAAATTGATTGGGGTTGTTGCTCAACTCGATTCAAAAGTCCAATCTCCAGATCAAAAAGACCTTCATAAGGTCGGAACACTCGCACGTATTCTTCGCGTATTGCAAATGCCTGATGGCAATACAACAATTATTCTGCAAGGGAAAAAGCGATTTCAGATCGAAAATTTTAAAGAATCCCATACATATTTGAAGGCGACAGTGACTGAGTTGCAAGACATACGACCTGAAAAAGGAGACAAAAAATTTGCTGCAGTCATTGATTCTATCAAAGACCTTTCCCTCCAAATTATTACTGATAGCCCCAATATCCCCTCCGAGGCGTCTTTTGCAATCAACAACATTAAAAGTGATTCTTTCTTAGTCAATTTTGTTTCCTCCAATATGAGTATGGCAACAATTGACAAACAAGAGATTTTGGAAAGCAACGATCTGCACAAACGAGCTTTACTCTGTCTTAAACACATGGATGTAGAGTTTCAAAAGCTTTCGCTGAAAAACGAAGTGCAGTCCAAAGTGCGCAATGATTTAGACCAGCAACAACGAGAGTATTTTTTACATCAACAGATTAAAGCAATACAAGAAGAATTGGGAGGTTCTTCATCTCATCAGGATGTTGCAGATATAAAAATTCGTTCTCGTGAGAAAAATTGGAGTAAAAAAGTGAAATCTCATTTTGAGAAAGAACTTTCAAAGCTTGAACGAATGAATTCTCAAGTCGCAGAGTATGGTATTCAAAGAAATTATTTAGAGCTACTGCTCGATTTGCCGTGGGACAAATTTTCAAAGGACAATTTTGATTTGAAGCGCGCACAGCGCATTCTTGATAGAGATCATTTTGGTTTGGAGAAGGTAAAAAAGCGAGTCATTGAGTTTTTGGCAGTATTGAAACTTCGAAAAGATATGAAATCCCCCATTTTATGTTTGACTGGTCCTCCTGGCGTAGGAAAAACATCTTTGGGTAAATCTATCGCAGAGGCATTGGGTAGAGAATATGTGCGAATCTCTCTTGGTGGTATGCGTGATGAAGCAGAAATAAGAGGTCATCGGAAAACTTACATTGGCGCAATGCCAGGTCGAATTTTGCAAAATATAAAGAAGGCAGGCACATCTAACCCAGTCTTTGTTCTCGATGAAATTGACAAACTGTCTTTAGGCGCGAGTGGCGACCCTTCGTCGGCGCTACTAGAGGTGCTTGACCCTGAGCAAAACAGTGAGTTTTACGACAATTTTTTAGAGTTGGGGTATGATCTTTCAAAAGTTCTATTCATTGCAACTTCGAATACACTCTCTACCATACAGCCAGCTTTGTTGGATCGAATGGAAATTATCCAAGTGAGTGGATATACAGTTGAGGAGAAAATTTCAATAGGGAAAAAATACTTGGTTCCAAAGCAAATTAAAGAACATGGACTGACAACAAATGACATTAAAATTGGCAAGTCAATTCTAAAAAAGATGGTTTCTGGGTACACTCGCGAGTCGGGTGTTCGAGGTCTCGACAAAACAATTGCTAAGTTGATTCGAAATCGAGCAAAATCCATCGCAATGGAAGAAACCTTTGTGGTTTCAGTCGACGCTAAACACATTGAAGATATTCTTGGTGCCGAAAAGATATCAAAGGCTTCATATGAAAACAATGATGTTCCAGGTGTTGTGACAGGTCTGGCATGGACGCAAATGGGTGGAGATATTCTTTTTATTGAATCTTTGGTGACCAAGGGTTCAGGAAAGTTGTCTCTGACAGGGAATTTAGGTAAAGTCATGAAAGAATCTGCCACAATTGCTTTGGAATTTATCAAATCTTATGCAGATCAACTGGGCACAAATTCCGAGGAACTGATGAAGAGCAATTATCACATTCACGTTCCCGAAGGAGCAACTCCAAAGGATGGACCTAGTGCAGGAATTACGATGCTGACTTCTTTGGTTTCTGCCATTACAGGGCGTAAAGTGAAAAGTAGAATTGCCATGTCAGGTGAGATTACATTGAGAGGAAAAGTTTTGCCTGTGGGTGGAATCAAAGAAAAAATCCTAGCTGCAAAGCGTGCAAATATTAAAACCATCATTTTGTGTATCGAAAACAAAAAAGATGTGGATGAAATCAATCAAAACTATCTTCGAGGTTTACAATTTCAATATGTTTCTTCTATGATTGATGTACTTGATTCTGCATTGACCACACAGAAAGCAACAAAAGAGCTGCGTAAAATCAAATAATTTTCAATCCAATACGTTTTATTGTCTACATGAAATTGATTGTCTTTGGCGTTTTATTTTTTTGTGTATCATTAACTGCGCAAGTAGGAGGGTCAAAAACATATCAGTTTCTAGATCTTTTTCCCAGTCCTTGTCATATGTCTCTTGGCACATGGGTGCCAACGTTATCACCTGCTTCAATCCATAGTAGTTTAGCAAATCCTGCCCAGGTATCAGATTCAATACGAGGGCAAATCATGTTCAACTATCAACCTTATTTTGCAGGGATCAATCGAGGTACAGCCGCTGCTGCAATTGTTTTGAACGAATCCCATACAATTTTGGTTGACGCCCGATTTGTACATTATGGAACATTTGATGAAAGAGATATTTTTGCAAAAAAAATAGGTGAATTTTCAGGAAATGAAGTTTCCTTGGGTGTTGCATATGCCTATAATATTAGTTCCAAAAATTTGCGAGTTGGTGCAAGATTAAATCTGATAAGTTCAGCACTAGCAGAGTATCAATCTACAGGTTGGACTGCTGACTTGGGCTTGTATCATGAATCTCAATCGTCTAGATATCGCTATGCTCTGGTTGCGCGCAATATTGGCTCTCAATTAACCAACTACGACAATGTTAAAGAAAGCACCCCATTTTCTTTATCTCTTGGTATTTCAAACCAATTAGAGTATTTGCCTCTTCGTTGGTATTTATCTCTTGATTATCTTCACAGATGGGATCTTGCATATATGAATATTAACCAACAACAAACTGATTTTGAAGGGGAGTTGGTTGATAATTCTCCAACATTTATTGATGAATTTGTCAGACACCTTGTATTTGGGGCTGAATTGTTTGCAGATCGTCCATTCTCGATTCAATTGGGTTATAATTTCTTGAGATCTGCAGAACTTTCAATTTCTGAAATTCGTAGTTTTTCTGGTTTGAGTTTTGGTTTTGGTATAAATTTACGAAAATTTAAATTTAATTATAGTCATGCTCGTTTCAGTGCAGCTGGAAATACTAATTTTTTAGGTCTTACCTTTGTACCCTAGATGAAGAACATCATTATATCTATCGACGGGGCATCATCAACAGGTAAAAGTTCTCTGGCGAAAGCGCTTGCAAAACATTACAGCTTTAAGCATATTGACTCTGGCGCCATGTATCGAGCGCTCACTTTTTATGCTTTACATCATCAACTTATCGACAAAAACCACTTTGATATAAACACCCTTGTTTCCCATTTGCCAATAATTGAAATTGATTTTTCTGGTGATGATTTTGTAATGCTCAATGGTAAAATCATTGAAAATGAAGTACGATCGATGGAAGTCTCCAACTACGTCAGTATCGTAGCAAAAGAGACTTTGTTCAGAAAATATATGGTCGCCAAGCAAAGAGAGTTTGGAAAGAAAGGAAATGTTGTCATGGATGGAAGAGATATCGGCAGTGTTGTTTTTCCTGATTCAACCATCAAATTTTTTATTGAAGCATCAATAGAAGTAAGAGCTAAACGAAGGTTTGCCGAACTCGCACAAAAAAATGTAGATATTAATATAATAGATGTAACTTCTAATATCAAAAATCGAGATTATATTGATTCTAGCAGAGCTGATTCTCCTTTAGTTATTCCAAAGAATGCGATTATTCTGACCAACAATGAGGATGGTTTATCCCATCTTCTCGAAGTTGCTATTTCCAAAATCGACAGCCTGAATCATTAATTTTTATTGCCCAAATATTTGCTTGTCTATTGAAAAGGATTAATTTTGCCCCCCTAAGGTAAGCGTTTATTAGAGAAAACCCCTTAGTGTTGCATATGAACCTCTTTTGTTGCTTGGCGTTTGTTCTCTAAAAGCAACTGAATACAAAAACAATTTATCATGACGAATGATCATGTAAACGAGGAGCCTCAAGTTGAAGGCGTAGAGACCTCAGAAACTATAGAAGAGACTACGGAAGATCAGTCTATAAAACAATCTCCAGAAGAATTTTTAGAAAATTTTGATTGGCTTTCTTATCAAGAAGCAGCAAAAGTTGTTGACCAAAAGAAGTATCAAGAATTTGAAAAGCTTGTTCATGAAAATTTTGTGGACACAAAGCATACAGATGTAATTCAGGGTATAGTCACACACATGACTGATCGTGAAGCAATTATTGATATCAATGCAAAATCTGAGGGTGTCATTTCATTAAATGAATTTAGATACAACCCCGATCTAAAGGTTGGTGACAATGTTGAAGTGATTGTTGACATCAGAGAAGATAAGACTGGACAACTTGTTTTATCACACCGAAAGGCTCGCGTGATAAAAGCCTGGGATCGTGTGAACGAAGCACATGACAATGGCGAAGTCGTAACAGGCTTTGTAAAGTGCCGTACCAAAGGGGGTATGATAGTTGATGTGTTTGGAATTGAGGCGTTTTTGCCTGGTTCTCAAATCGATGTGAAACCAATACGTGATTATGATCAGTATGTGAATAAAAACATGGAATTTAAGATTGTCAAAATCAACCATGAGTTCAAAAATGTTGTTGTATCTCACAAGGCACTTATCGAGGCAGACATTGAAGAGCAAAAGAAAGAAATCATATCTCAGCTTGAAAAAGGGCAGGTACTTGAAGGAATTGTCAAAAACATCACCTCTTATGGCGTGTTTATTGATTTAGGTGGTGTTGATGGACTTGTACATATCACAGATTTATCATGGAATCGAATCAATCACCCAGGTGAGATTTTAGAAATCGATCAAAAACTAAATGTTGTTATCCTTGATTTTGATGATGATAAATCACGCATCCAATTAGGTGTAAAACAACTTAGTCAGCATCCTTGGGATGGCCTCAGCGGAGACCTAAAACAAGGAGATGTAATTGATGGTAAAGTTGCTGTCATTGCTGACTATGGCGCATTTATCGAAGTTGCACCAGGTGTTGAGGGTCTTGTTCATGTCTCTGAAATGTCATGGAGTACCCATATGCGCTCGGCACAAGACTTTGTAAAGGTTGGTGACGAGGTTAAGGTTTCTATTTTATCTCTTGATCGAGAGGAGAGAAAAATGTCTTTGGGAATGAAGCAGTTAATGCTAGACCCATGGACAGATATAACCTCTAAATACCCTGTTGGTTCGAAACACAAAGGAGTGATTAGAAACTTCACAAATTTTGGCGTATTTGTAGAACTTGAAGAAGGAATCGATGGACTCATCTACATTTCTGAATTGTCATGGACCAAAAAGGTAAAGCACCCATCTGAGGTGGTCACTGTTGGTCAGGATTTAGAAGTGGTTGTACTAGAACTAGACGTTGATGGTCGAAAACTCAGCTTAGGTCACAAGCAAGTGCAAGAAAATCCTTGGAATAAGTATCAAAATGAGTATGCTGAGGGCACAGTAATTGAGTCATCTATTCATGAGCTAGTTGACAAAGGTGCAACAGTCGTTCTCAATGAAGATATCACTGCTTTTGTTCCAAATCGTCATCTTGAAAAAGAGGATGGAAATAAACTCAAAAAAGGAGAGTCAGCAGAATTTAAAGTAATTGAATTCAACAAAGACTATAAGCGCGTTGTGCTATCCCATAGCGCTGTTTATAAGGAGATGGAAAAAGAAATCGTAAAAAAATCAAAGAAGAAAGCTGCCAAAAAGGAAGTTTCTACTTTGGGTGATATTGATGCTCTTGCCAATCTCAAAAAGAAGATGAATGATGAAGAAAATTAGGATTAACTTAATTTTCATATCTATATAATTAAAAGCGCTGTTTAGCGCTTTTTTATTGCAAAATCATATCACAGATATATGATCCTACTTCTCTAGTTGTAAAGCTTTTCTCTGGGTATATGTCAGGAGTGCCAACATTGTTGTCGATCGTTTGTTGAACAGCATCACGAATCGTATTTGCCTCTTTAATCATATCAAAATGATCGAGCATCATCGCTGCAGATAGTATGGTTGCAGTTGGGTTGGCGATTCCTTTGCCTTTTGCTTGTGGGAAAGAACCATGAATAGGCTCAAACAATGCATAACGATCTCCTATTGAGGCAGATGCCAATAGACCTATTGATCCTCCAATCACACTCGCTTCATCAGAAATGATATCACCAAATAGATTTCCTGTAAGAATAACATCAAACTGGGCAGGGTTCAACACCATTTGCATAGCTGTGTTATCGACAAACAAAAAATCGAGTTCAATATCTTTGTAAGTACTGCTGTGTAACTCTGTCACAACACTCCTCCAAAGACGAGAAGAGGCAAGGACATTTGCTTTATCAACCAAAGTCAGCTTGTTTTTTCGTTTGCCGGCAGCCTTAAACGCTAGGTGAGCAACACGTAAAATTTCTTTTTTGCTATAGGTGCACAAATCAGATGCAACCCCTATGTCGTTTATCTCTTTTTTTTCACCAAAATAAATCCCACCTGTCAGCTCTCTGTAAATCACCAAATCAACACCTTCAATTCGATTTCGCTTTAAGGGTGAACTGTCGATTAGACTGTCATAAATTGTGACAGGACGCACATTACAAAAGAGGTTCAATGCCTTACGCAACGCTAGCAACCCTTGTTCTGGACGTACTTTTGCATTGGGGTCATTGTCATATTTTGGATCACCAATCGCACCAAACAAGACTGCATCACTCGACTTACAAATCTCAAGTGTTTTGTCTGGCAAGGGATTGCCAGTTTTATCGATAGCAACAGCACCCATCAGGGCATATTCGTAGTTGAAAGAGTGGTGATACTTATTTGCAATTGCTTGGAGTACTTTTATCGCTTCAGTGATAATCTCAGGGCCAATGCCATCTCCTTCTAAAACAGCAATATTTTTATGCATTTCTTTTCCTTTCAAATTGTTCAATCTTGTTTTTATTATTGATCAGATAATCAATATCATCATATCCATTGATCAAACAAGTCTTTTTGTAGGAGTTGATTTCAAAGTCGATATGAAAATCTATTGATGGAATTTTAATAAATTGCTGTTCCAAATCAATGATAAATTCGCATTTGGGGTTTTCTTTTATTGCTTCAAAAATCATGTACAGTTGCTCTTCATTTACTTGAATTGGTAGTAAACCATTGTTGAGGGCATTGCCCTTAAAAATATCTGCAAAAAAGCTAGATATCACAACTTTAAAGCCATATTCAGTTAGCGCCCATGCAGCATGCTCACGACTTGATCCACAGCCAAAGTTATTGCCAGCGATGAGTATGGATCCAGTGTAAGTTGGGTCATTTAAAACAAAATCAGAGATAGGATTGTTGTTGTTATCGTATCGCCAGTCACGAAAGAGGTTGTCTCCAAAGCCTTTTCGATCTGTTGCCTTTAGAAAACGCGCAGGAATAATTTGGTCAGTATCTACGTTCTCGATTTCCAGGGGAATGGCTGTTTGTTGTAAGAGCGTAAATTTTTCCATCATGTTTGGGTTATGTCGACTATTTTTCCTTCAATGGCAGCAGCTACTGCAGTGAGTGGACTAGCCAAAATTGTGCGTGCACCAGGGCCTTGTCGACCTTCAAAATTTCGATTGGATGTTGAAACGCAATATTCTCCTGCAGGAATTTTATCATCATTCATCGCCAAGCATGCCGAACAGCCTGGTTGTCGAATCACAAATCCTGCTTCTTCAAATATAATTCCCAAGCCCTCATCTTGTATTTGTTTTGCAACTTGCTGTGAGCCTGGAACAATTAGTGCATTGACATTCTTTGCTTTTTTCTTCCCTTTGATATAGTCAGAAGCAACTCGAAAATCTTCGATTCTAGAATTTGTACAGCTCCCAATAAAGACATAATTGATAGGTAAATTTTTGAGTGTATCCCCTTGATCAAAGCCCATGTAAGCCAGCGATTTCTGAAAGGATTCGTTTTGTGAAGAGGGAATTTTCTCTTGAACACCAATGCCCATCCCTGGGTTTGTTCCATATGTGATCATTGGGCTGATATCATCAGCATCAAAACTGTATTCTTTACAAAATACAGCATCATTGTCAGAAGGAAGTGACTGCCACTGCTTGATCTTGTCTTCAAACTCTTTTTCAGAGGGGGCAAATTCTCTTCCCTTGATGTAGTCAAAAGTCGTTTTGTCTGGCGCAATCATCCCACCACGAGCACCCATTTCAATACTCATATTGCAAACTGTCATACGACCTTCCATACTCATATTTTCAAACACTTCACCAGAATATTCAACAAAATAGCCTGTTCCTGAATCAGTTCCGAGTTGAGAAATAATATAGAGAATGACGTCTTTTGGATGAACCCCTTTTTTTAAATTTCCATTTACTTTAATTCGCATGCTTTTCGGTTTGCTTACCAACAAGCATTGGCTTGCAAAAACCTGCGCAACTTGACTTGTACCAATGCCAAAAGCAATCGATCCAAAAGCGCCATGAGTTGAGGTGTGACTATCTCCGCAAACCATCGTCATACCAGGTTGAGTGATGCCCAACTCAGGACCAATGACGTGTACAATTCCTTGGTAGGGGTGGCCCAAGCCATATAGCTCAATATTGTATTTATCACAATTTTTACGTAATTGGTCAACTTGGTTTCTCGAAAGTTCGTCTTTGATGGGAAGGTGCTGATTGAGTGTTGGAACGTTGTGATCTGCAGTAGCAACAATTTGCTTTGGTCTAAACACAGGGATATTTTTGTCCTTTAACATTGAAAAAGCTTGAGGACTCGTCACTTCATGTATCAAATGTTTATCGATATAAAGTATATCAGGACCATCTTCAAGTTGATCGACAACATGGCTGTCCCAAACCTTGTCAAATAGTGTTTTTCCCATCCTAATTAGGTTTGCTTATGAATTCAGATTTGCAAGATCAACAATTCCAGGAATATCATCATCATTGATTTCTTTATGTGAATCTGCAAACTTCAAAAATTGTTCGTAAACTTTATCCAGCTGCAACTTGGTTAGTTCTATGCCAATATTTTTGGCGCGATAGGCAAGTGCTGCACGTCCACTGCGAGCAGTCAATACAATTGCAGAGGTTTCGACTCCAACATCATGTGGGTCAATGATTTCGTAGGTTTCTCTATTCTTGATAACACCATCCTGATGAATACCAGAGCTGTGGGCAAAGGCATTTGCCCCAACGATTGCCTTGTTGGCTTGCACACTCATCCCCATCGACTCAGAAACCATTTGAGAGGTATCGTACAACAGTTTGGTGTTGATATTTGTATCTAATTGCAAACGAGGATGTTGTCTCATAATCATCACCACTTCTTCTAGAGAAGTATTTCCAGCACGTTCTCCAATTCCATTGATGGTGCATTCGATTTGACGTGCGCCATTGACAGCACCTGCAATAGAATTTGCAGTTGCAAGGCCCAAATCATTATGGCAATGACAAGAAATGATAGCTCTTTCGATACCCTTAACATTTTCGACTAAATATTTGATTTTTGTACCATAGTCTTCTGGCAAGCAATATCCAGTCGTGTCAGGGATGTTTATAACAGTTGCACCAGCCTTGATTACCTCTTCACAAACTTTGGCAAGAAAATTATTTTCTGTTCGCCCAGCATCTTCTGCGTAGAACTCTATGTCCTCAACATACTGTTTGGCATGTTTAACAGCTCCAACAGCACGTTCTATAATTTTCTCACGACTCGAATTAAACTTATGCTTGATATGCGAGTATGAGGTACCTATTCCTGTGTGAATTCTTGGATGTTTTGCATGCTGAAGTGCTTGGGCAGCAACATCTATATCTTTTTGAACAGAACGAGTTAGTGCACATACAGATGCATTGGCAATAACCTTTGAAATTTCTTCAACAGAATGAAAGTCCCCAGGGCTGGAAATTGGAAATCCAGCTTCGATAACATCAACACCCAACTCGTCCAATCGAGTGGCAATATGAAGCTTTTGTTGGGTATTTAACTTGCAACCTGGAACCTGTTCACCATCACGCAAAGTGGTGTCAAAAATGTGAACTTTATTTTTTGGCATAAACAATTATATGACAATTGTATAAAGCAAATTTAAATTAAAAATATGGCTCAAAAAAATGTATATTTATGAATTACCAAAATTTAAATTTATATCATTTGACTTTTTGAAATTTTTCTATGCGTAATTTCCAAAAAGAGTCTCTTTTTCATTTGATTAAATCTTTATCAAAATCAGAAAAAAGGCAGTTTAAACTTTATGTAAATCGATTGCAATCCAATTCGAATACAAAGTTTATTGCTCTTTTCAATCTGTTGGATAAAATGAGTGTATATGATGAGCAAAAAATTTTTCAGTCAAAAATTGTGAAACGCGAACAGCTCTCAAATGTAAAGAGTCATTTGTACAAGCAAATTTTAATCAATTTGAGATTGTCGGCTTCAACAAAAAACAAGAGGCTACAATTGCGCGAACAACTTGACTATGTCTATATTCTGTACAACAAAGGAATGTATGAGCAAAGTTTACTGATGCTTCAGCGTGTGAAAGTACAAGCAGAAAAGCTGGATGATACTGCTGTAGTGTCGCACGCTTTAGAATTTGAAAAAGAAGTGCAGACGCAATACCTCTCCAAAACTAGTTTTGATTATGTCGATGAGCTTGTCAATAAATCTTTAGATCATGCTTCTCACAACCTCACCAAATCAAAACTATCTAGCTTGTCTTTGATGCTCCACGCCAAAAATGTACATTTTGGATATGTGAAGAATGATAAAGAATACAATGAAGTTACAAATTTTTTCGAGTCGCATATCCAGGAAATTGATTTGGAAACTTCTGGTTTGTCTGAAACTTACTGGTATTACAGCTCTTATATGCTGTACAGTATTCTTGTGCAAGATCTTCTTTCAGCATATAAATTTGCAAACAAGCTGATTGAACTTTTCTTTTTGTCTCCTGATATGATTGCTTTACATCCAGTATTTTTTATTCGGGGTCATCAATATTTATTTGAAATTTTATTTTTATTAAAATATCGCTCCAAATTCAAAATTGCATTGGAAAGGTTTGAGTCAACTATATCTCTTCCCAGCTTTCCGAGCAACCACAACATTTCGCCTTATATTTTTATGGGTAAATACAACAATAAAATCAATTTTCATTTTTTGGAGGGCAGTTTTGAAGAGGCCGTTCCTCTAATTCCTGATGTTTTGGATGGATTGTCTCAACACAGCGATCAGCTCGATCAACACAATATTATGGTCATGTATTATAAAATTGCTTGCATTTATTTTGGTGCTGAAAATCATGCGAAATGTATCGAGTATTTGCAATTTATCATTGATGATAAATCCCTACGAGTTCATCAAGATTTAATGTGTTTTTCGAGAGTGTTAAACGTTGTTGCGCACTATGATGCAGGCCTAGATTATGAAATTGAAAAGCAAGTAAAACAGACATATAAGTTTTTGTTAAAAATGGATGAACTTCAGTCGGTTCAGAAAGAGCTCATTCGATTTTTGAGGAGTTTGACTGACATCTACCCAAATAAATTGAAGCAAGCATTTCGTAAACTACATTCGTCATTAAAGAATTTTGAAAACGACCCATATGAAAAGCGATCATTTCTGTATTTAGATATTTTATCATGGTTAGAAAGCAAAATTGAAAATCGTTCTATAGGGGAGATCATTCGTGAAAAAGCTACAGTATTAATCCGCTAGGCTTGCATTCCAAACCACATCATCTGGAGTTGGCGCAAGAAAAGTCATCTCTTCCTTTTTTGTTGGATGTATCAAAGTAAGCGAACGAGCATGAAGGTGAATACTGCCATTTTTGTTTGGTCTTTTGGCGCCATATTTCAAATCCCCTTTGATGTGTAGTCCAACTGCTGCGAGCTGGGCACGAATCTGGTGATGCCTTCCAGTTTCAAGTTCAATGTCTAAAACATGATATGATTTTAGTTGTTTTACAACACGATAATGAAGTATAGCTTTCTTTGTATTTGGGGTGTTTTTTGGGTAGTGATAAGACTTATTTTTTGAAGGTTTTTTTTTGAGGAAATTCTCCAAAGTCGCTTCTGACTCAGGAGTGCCAGAAACAATTGCTTTATATTTTTTTTTGGGAACTCTTTCTTTAAATTGCTGACTGAGTCGCGAGAGTGCTTTTGAGGTTCTGGCAAGCACAATCACACCTGTTGTTGGCCTGTCGAGACGATGCACCAAACCCAAAAACACTTCCCCAGGCTTTTGGTATTTTTCTTTGATATATTTCTTGGCAAGATCGATAAGCGACTTGTCGCCTGTTTTGTCACCCTGAACAAGTAAACCAGCAGTTTTGTTGACAACTAATATTTGGTTGTCTTCGTAAATAACAGAGAGCGCTGACAATTAATACTGTTCGTTTTGATTCGGAAAGTCAACAGACTTCACGTCTGAAACATATTTTTCAATTGCTTTTTTCATGTCTTCGTAAAGGTTCATATACCTTCGTAAAAAACGAGGGTTAAACTCGTTTGTCAAACCTATAATATCATGAATCACAAGGACTTGCCCATCCACATCAGCCCCGGCTCCAATGCCAATCACTGGGATACTTAATTGTTGTGCAACTTGCTTTGCAAGTTTGGAGGGTATTTTTTCCAAAACCAATGCAAAACAGCCGAGTTCTTCTAGCCTTTTTGCATCAGAAAGAAGTTTTTTTGCC
Source organism: uncultured Flavobacteriaceae bacterium (assembly GCA_913051755.1). Next base: position 805 of record CAJXBR010000018.1, on the reverse strand, counting down.
TCTTCCTCTTCCTTAGCTCGCACAGAATAGGTGCCGAATTTATAGATGGATTGTGGTGTGAGACCAAGGTGTCCCATCACAGGAATCCCTGCATTTAGGATTTTGGTGATTGATTTTTCAATTTCTTTTCCACCTTCCATTTTCACTGCGTGGGCGCCAGATTCTTTCATAATTCTTATCGATGAACGAAGCGCCTCTTGAGAGTCTGATTGATAGCTGCCAAAAGGCAAATCCACAACAACAAGTGCACGTTTGCTTGCTCGCACAACACCAGAGGCATGATAAATCATTTGGTCAAGTGTGATTGGAACTGTTGTTTCATGACCTGACATGACATTCGAAGCAGAATCGCCAACAAGAATCACATCCACATGAGCAGCATCCACAACAGTCGCCATCGAATAGTCGTACGCCGTGAGCATGGTAATCTTCTCTTTTGAAGTTTTCATCTTACTGAGACTGTTTGTGGTCACTATTTTATAATCTTTTGCTGACTTAGACATGGCACAAATTTGCTCAAAAATACATTATATAGTCGAACAATGCCATAACTGACAGCCTGTCAGTATGATGCCAATGGCATAGTCATTGAGTTATTTTAAAAAAATTATAAAACATGAGTAAAATAATCGGTATTGATTTAGGAACAACAAACTCTTGTGTTTCTGTTATGGAAGGAAATGAGCCAGTTGTGATTCCAAATGCAGAAGGTAAACGAACAACGCCATCTGTTATTGCTTTTGTCGAAGGTGGTGAAATCAAGGTTGGCGATCCAGCAAAGCGACAAGCAGTGACCAATCCAACC
>CAJXBR010000017.1 GCA_913051755.1 uncultured Flavobacteriaceae bacterium | reverse complement strand
CTTAAAGGTTTACCAGTTTTAAGCATATGTTGTATGCGCTCGAGCGTTTTACGCTCTGTGCAAAGAGATAAAAACGCCTCTCTTTCAATATCCAAGAGATATTGCTCAGAAACATAAGATGGCTGCGAAAGGTCACCACCAGCCATTACGTATGCCAACTTATTGGCAATTTTTTTGTCGTGCTCCGATATATACTGCGCTGCTTCCATAGCGTCTGTACCTACCAAAAACATCCCAAGTGCTTGCTTACCAAGAACCTTCACATCTTTTCTCGCCATTGGTTTGGTGTATCCAGATTCTGCGAGTAAAATGGCATGTTTTTTGGCAATCGCAATTTGTTGGTCGGCATTGACAACGACAACGTCCTTTCCTTGTTGTAAAATGCCCAGGTCGTATGCTTCGTAAGCAGATTTGGCAACTTTAGCCATTCCTATTGTTAGAAAATATTCTTGTAGCACATTGAGTTCCACGTCATTTTTACGAAATGAATCGGATGCACGAAGTGCCATCTCTTTTGATCCACCACCGCCAGGAATCACGCCAACACCAAATTCAACCAAACCAATATAGGTTTCGGCTGCGGCCACAACCTTGTCTGCATGTAAGCTCAACTCACAGGCTCCTCCTAACGTAAGTGTGTGAGGTGCTGCGACAGTGGGGATGGATGAATAACGCATGCGCATCATAGTGTCTTGAAAGTATTTGATAGCCATATTGAGCTCATCATATTCTTGCTCGACAGCCAACATAAATATCATTCCGATATTTGCCCCAGCAGAAAAATTTGCCCCTTGATTCCCAACCACAAGTGCTTGAAAATCCTTTTCAGCAACATCAATTCCTTTGTTGATCCCCTGCAAAACGCCACCCCCAATTGTATTCATCTTAGAATGAAACTCGACATTCAGCACACCATCTCCGATGTCAATGAGCGAGCATTCATCGTTTTTCCAGATTGTGTTTGAGGTTCTGAGGTAATCCAAAAAAATGAAACTGCTCTGACCAGGGATAGCGTTCATCTTCTTGCTCTCAACATCGTAAAAGCTCTGACTGCCATCTTCCAAAGCATAAAAACTATGGTTGTTTCCTTTGGTCATTGCAATAACCCAATCTGCAACTTTGTGACCTGCTTCTTTAATCAGTTCAATGCCTGTTTCAAGTCCAATTGCATCCCAAATTTCAAAAGGACCATGCGTCCATCCAAAGCCAGCTTTCATGGCATCATCGATGCGATAAACTTCATCAGAAATTTCAGGAATTCGATATTGGATGTAAGCAAACAGTTCACCGAAATTTTTTCGATAAAATGCGCTTGCCTTGTCTTTTCCTGAAATTAAAATGGGATAACGATCAGCGAGATCGTCAATAGATTTTGTTTTTTCTAAGGTATCGAATTGTGCACGTTTTTTCGCACGATATTCGAGAATATTCAGGTCTAAAGTTAAGATCTTTGACTTCCCTTTTTCGCCTTTCACCTTTTTATAAAAACCCTGTCCGCTTTTGGAGCCAAGCCACTGCTTTTCCATCATTGTGGCTATAAAGTCAGGCAGCATGAACACCTCTCTACGCTCATCGTTTTCACAGTTTTCATAAAGTCCATTTGCTACATGAACCAAAGTGTCGAGACCAACAACATCAACAGTTCGAAATGTTGCTGATTTGGGCCTGCCGATCACAGGGCCTGTGAGCTTGTCGATTTCTTCCACAGTCAACCCCATATCCTTTACTTGATGAAAGAGACTTTGAATGCAAAAAATACCAATTCGATTGCCAATAAAAGCAGGTGTGTCTTTCGCAAGAACCGATCGTTTGCCCAAAAAAGTTGTCCCATAATCAATCAAAAATGAAGTGACTTCTGACAAACAATTGGGACCTGGAATGACCTCAAAAAGTTTTAAATAGCGAGGAGGGTTGAAAAAATGGGTCACAGCAAAATGCTTTTGAAAATCATCTGATCGCCCTTTGTTCATCATCGCTATCGGGATTCCAGAGGTGTTGGAAGTGATCAGTGTGCCAGCTGTTCTATGCGTTTCAATTTGTTCAAAAACACTTTGTTTGATGTCAAGTCTTTCAACCACCACCTCGATAATCCAGTCCACATCAGCGATTTTTGAAATATCATCTGACAAATTCCCTGTGTGGATTCGTTTTTTAAAATCAGCGTGATAAAGAGGTGCTGGATTGGATTTGATCGCTTGTAAAAGGTTGGCGTCAACGATGCGATTGCGAACAGCTGCATCGCTGAGTGACAATCCTTTTGCCTTTTCTTTTTCATTCAACTCATTTGGTGCAATGTCAAGCAGTAATACCTCTACACCAATATTTACAAAATGACAGGCAATACCAGAACCCATAATTCCAGATCCGATTACTGCCACTTTTGATATTATTCTTCTACTCATGAAACTTGTTTTTGGGGGATAAAAATGGATCTGCCTTGTACTTTTTGCAAAATCAATTCGATGACTTTATAAAAAGACTCGAGGTCTTTTTCGCTAACTGCCTCTTCAATTGATTGATTAAACTGAATTACAATTTCTTTTGATAAAGATCGCTTCTCAAGCCCTTCTTTTGTCAATTTTATCAAAACACCTCTTCCATCGTCTGGGTTGGGTTCTCTTCGAATAAGGCCTTGATTCTCCATAGTCTTTAGTGTGCGCGACAAGCTGGTTGATTCCATGCCCATACGAGGACCCAATGAGGTGGACGGAACGCCTTCCTCAGTATCTATACTCAATAGGGCTAGCCCTGTTGCCATACTCGCTCCATATTTGGATGCCTCTTCATTATACATTTTAGAAACAGCTTGCCATGTGGCACGTAAAAAGTGATCAATTGTTTTTGTTCGCATAAATTCAAATGTAATAAAATTTTATTATGCACGCATAATAAATAGAAGAAAAAAAAAGATTATGAATAAATGTCTTCAATTAGTGATTTGTATCTATCAGCAATGATTTTTCTTTTAAGTTTCATTGTGGGGGTGAGGTGCCCTGCGTCAATACTCCAAACATCATCTGTTAGTCTAAATGCTTTTACTTTTTCCCATTGGGCAAAGTTGCTATTAGCGTTTTCAACGTCAGCGTTTATTTTTTCAATCACTTTATTGTCTTGAATGAGTTTTTTCTGTGTCAATGGTTTTTCAGTATGACCTAACCACGCATTCACAGCTTCAAAGTTGAGTTGAATAACAGCCGAGGGAAATTTTTGATTTTCACCAATCACCATGACTTGGTCGATTAAGGTCGATTGCTTGATTACATTTTCAATCACTTGTGGGGCGACATATTTACCCCCCGATGTCTTAAACATTTCTTTTTTGCGATCAGTGATCACCAAAAAGCCATCATCGTCCAAATGGCCAATGTCTCCGGTGTGGAAGTAACCACTTTTGATGACTTCATCTGTCAATTCCTGGTTTTTGTAATAGCCCATCATTATGTTTGGACCCTTACAAAGGATTTCGCCATCCTCTGCAATTTTTACCTGCACTTGATCGACTACTTTACCCACACTGCCGATTCGGAAATTCCCATTTCTCATATCATTGACAGAGATGACAGGCGAAGTTTCGGTCAAACCATACCCTTCAACAACTGTTAGCCCTGCAGCTGTAAACACCCGCGCAAGGCGAGGTTGAAGCGCAGCACTACCAGAGGCAATGAGTTTCAAATTACCACCGAGCGCAGCTTTCCATTTTTTAAATATCAATGCTCTTGCAATCGATAGTTTGATACTGTAAACAAAACCATTCTTTTTATAAGGCTCATAAGCAAGACCAATATCAACAGCCCAATTGAATAATTTCTTTTTGACCCCAGTAAGGGTTTGTCCCTTGCCATAAATTTTGTCATATAGTTTTTCCAACAAGCGAGGAACAGCAGTCATTACATCAGGATTGACTTCATTGAGGTTGTCACCAATGGTCTCGAGCGATTCTGCAAAATGAACCTCAGTTGATGTGACTTGATACAAGTATATCAACATTCTTTCATAGATGTGACATAGTGGTAAAAAGCTCAATGCCACTGCTTTCCCTGTCTCAAGTGGCAAACGTTTCTGAGCTGCAAACACATTTGACACGATGTTTTTGTGACTCAGCATCACCCCTTTTGGAGTCCCAGTAGTCCCAGAAGTATATATAATTGTAGCCAAATCAAGTGGTAAAACAGATTCTTTAATGGCCTGTACTTTTGGCTGGTGAGCAGCATCTCTTCCCAGCTCAAGCACCTTAGTCCAGTGCTGACAACCCTTGATTTGATCAAAACAATACACTTCTTCAAGCTTTGGGCATTCTTTTCTAATGGTTTTGATTTTGTTATACACTTCCACATCAGACACAAAACAGAACTTAGATTCTGAATGGTTGATGATGTAAGCATAATCTTCAGCAGTGATGGTCGGGTAAATCGGTACATCGATCCCACCAATTTGAAGTACGCCAACGTCAACTATGGACCATTCTGTTCGGTTGTTGGAGGAGATAATGGCGACCTTATCTCCTTTACTCACACCAAGTTGTATCAGACCACGACTGATTTGATTCGATTTTTCTAAATGTTCTTCTGATGAAGTGGATACCCACTCGCCATCGTACTTTGTGTTAAAAGCACGTGATAGTGGAGAATACTTTGCTTGATTCTCAATAAAATCAAATAAACGTGTTGGAGTGTTCAATTTAACTTTCATTTTATTGCCTATTAACAAATATGCATTTATTTATTGAAAAGAAAAAATCATTGACCTACTGACCCGTTTGAAACCACTTGTTGGCATCAATAAGGGCCTTCACCCATGGTGAGATGATATCCTCTTTTCTGTCATCTGGGTAATGTGCCCAATTCCAAGGGAAGATGGAACGTTCTAAATGAGGCATCATCACAACATGACGCCCATCATCACTGCTCAATATTGCAGTCCCATAATCTGATCCATTTGGGTTTGCAGGGTAGTGGTCATAGGAGTATTTACCTACAATTTGATAATCACTTTCCTCCAATGGAAGCGCAAAACGACCCTCTCCATGCGCTGACCAAATTCCCAGTCTTGTGCCACTCAAGCCCTGAAACAACACAGTGTTGTTGGATTGAATATCAATGGTGCTAAATACACATTCAAATTTTCCAGAATCGTTGTGTTTCATTTTAGGCTTTTGCTTATGAGTGGGGTGCAATAAACCCAATTCAACAAAAAGCTGGCAACCATTACAAACACCTAAAGAAAGCGTATCTGGACGTTGAAAGAAGTCTGTAATTGCTTTTTTGGCAAAGGCATTGTATGTAAATGTACCTGCCCACCCTTTGGCAGAGCCAAGCACATCCGAGTTTGAAAACCCTCCAACAGCTACAATCAATTGCACATCGCTAAGATCTTCTTGCCCAGACATCAAATCTGTCATATGAATATCTTTGACTTCAAAGCCAGCCAAATCCATCATGTAGGCCATTTCACGTTCAGAGTTACTTCCTTTTTCGCGTATAATTGCTGCATTGATTCGCTGATCTTGATTGACACTAGGCAGCTTTCCATCAAATGAGGATGGGAATGAAAAGGTCAGTGGTGTTTTTTCGATGTTTTCAAATCGTTCTTTTGCTTTTGCAGGAACTGTTTGATGGTTGTCCATCAAATAAGAGGTTGTCATCCAATGTTTTCGATAGGTGGGGATATGAAAATCAAAGCGATCACTTCCCAAATGAATTTTGACAATATCTGATTCGTTGACTTCACCGATTTCGAAAATGGAGACACCTTTTCTTTTGAGGTGCTGTGCGCTTTCAGCATTGATTTGAATCACAACAGCAGGGCTTTCAGCGTATATTATTTGTGGATCAAATGAAGATAAGTCAATGCGCAACCCAATTTTATTTTCAGCAAAACACATCTCTAGTAAAGTGGTTATGAGACCTCCCGAACCAATGTCATGCCCAGCATAGATTTCACGCTTTTTGACAAGCTCCTGTATGGCATCAAAATTCACTTTAAACTGCGCGGCATCACTCACATCAGCTGCTTGATTCCCTACACAATTTTTGAGTTGTGCATAGGCAGTTCCTCCAAGTTGACAGTTTTGATCGCTCATTGGAATATAGTAGAGCTTCCCTTTTTTGGGACGTGCCATCGGGTGAACAACACTTTTGATATCGCTACAATGTGCAGATGCAGATATGATGACAGTTCCTGGTGCCAATACTTCTTTGTCACTATATTTTTGTTTCATCGACAAAGAATCTTTTCCTGTTGGGATATTGACACCCAGAGAAATCGCAAAAGCAGCACAGGCTTCAACAGCACTATAAAGGCGTTCGTCTTCCCCTTGATTGTTGCAGGGCCACATCCAATTGGCAGAAAGGCTAATAGCACTTAATCCATTTTCAAGAGGAGCCCAAATGATGTTTGTCAATGCTTCAGCGATTGAAATTCGACTCCCTGCTGCAGCATCAATCAGAGCAATTGCTGGAGCATGGCCAATAGAGGTTGCAATTCCTTTTTCCCCCAAATAATCGAGTGCAACGACCCCACAGTTTGCCAGTGGTAGTTGAAGTGATCCAACAGTTTGTTGTTGGGCAACACGACCACCAACACAGCGATCAACTTTGTTTGTCAGCCAATCTTTGCACGCAACGCTTTCCAGTTGGAGTAAGTTTTCGACATCGCTGTAGAGTTTCTTGAGGTCAAATGGCACATCTGAAAGCTGTGTTTCTTGACGCTGATCGACTAAAACAGTTTTTGGTGTTTTGCCAAAAAAATCATCAATAGACAAGTCAATCGGCTTGGTTTTTTTACTTTCAGAATGCACCACAAAACGATTGTCTTCAGTGATATATCCCACGTCAAACAGAGGTGCTCTTTCTCGTTCTGCAATTTTTTGCAAGTTCGGAAGGTCTTTTTTACTGATAATCAAGCCCATTCGTTCTTGCGACTCGTTTCCAATAATTTCTTTTGCCGAAAGTGTTTTGTCGCCAATCGGCAAGGCATCGATATTGATGATCCCTCCAGTGTCTTCAACAAGTTCTGAAAGGCAATTGAGGTGGCCACCTGCTCCATGATCGTGAATAGATATGATCATGTTATCATTAGATTCTGCCAATGCTCGAATCACATTGGAAACTCGTTTCTGCATTTCGGGGTTGGAGCGTTGCACAGCATTTAGTTCAATTCCAGAAGAGAAAGCACCTGTATCGGCAGACGATACTGCAGCTCCTCCCATACCAATACGATAATTATCTCCACCAAGTATCACAATACGATCTCCTTTTTTTGGCATTCTTTTGGCATTGTGATCGGCATGCGCATAACCAACACCTCCAGCAAGCATAATAACTTTATCATAGCCTATTGTTCGACCATTTTCCTCATGTTCAAAAGTCAATAAAGAACCAGTGATGAGAGGTTGTCCAAACTTATTTCCAAAATCACTTGCTCCATTGGATGCTCGGATCAGAATATCCAATGGTGTTTGATACAGCCAGTCGCGCGGAGGTTGATGCTCCCAAGGGCGATTGGGTTTGGTTCGAGGATAAGAAGTCATATAAACAGCTGTTCCTGCCAAGGGAATCGACCCTGTGCCACCTGCCATCCGATCTCTTATTTCACCCCCAGAACCTGTGGCAGCGCCACTAAATGGCTCGACAGTGGTGGGGAAATTGTGCGTTTCTGCCTTAAGCGAAATGATAGATGGAATGCTCTTTTTTCTGTAAACACCAGCTTGGTCTGCGTGTTGGGGTGAAAACTGTTCAATGATCGGACCTTTTATAAAAGCGACATTGTCTTTGTATGCAGAGACTAGGTTTTCTGGGTGTTTTTTTGAAGTGTTTTTAATCAAAGAAAATAATGACTCTTCTTTTTGAATCCCATCGATGTCAAAAGAACCATTGAAGATTTTATGACGACAATGCTCTGAATTTACTTGCGAAAAACCAAACACTTCTGAGTCGGTTAATGAACGTCCGAGCTGCTTTGATAATTGCTCAAGATAATTCACTTCATCACTGTTTAGCGATAGCCCCTCAGCTTTGTTATAGGCAGCGATATCGTCAATTTCACGAATGGGTTCTGGCTTGATGTCGATGCTAAACAAGTTTTGATCCAAACCATCAAAACGTTCAGATGTCATTGGATCAATGGTTTCGTCTGCTGCCAAAGGGATGAATTGCTCAATTCGAACAATCCCTTCAATCCCCATATTTTGTGTAATCTCAACTGCGTTGGTGCTCCAAGGCGTAACCATGCTCACTCGTGGACCTACATAAACACCATCAATTGTAGTGTTTTGAAGATAGGGTTGCTCGCCAAATAGCCAGCTGAGTTTAGAGATGACATCTGCATCAATAGATGTTTGAATCTGCAAGGCAAAGATGCGTTGGGTTGTATCCCCAAAAAAACAAATCATAGACACAGAATGATGTACAAAAATAATTAATTGATTGTTTGTAGGGTATGGATAATGATAGGAAAGTATGAATCCTTTTCACTTATTTATCAACAATCATGATCGAATCATTCTTGCCATATAGAACCCATCAAAACCACTTTTGGCAGGGCTTATCAAGTTATCTTTTTCGAGTGTAAATTCAGTTCCTTTTGGTGATTTTAAAAACTGCTCTACTTGCTCTTGGTTTTCCTCTTTCAGTATCGAGCAGGTTGCATAGATCAGTTTCCCGCCAGGTTTAACCATCGACGCATAAACACTTAAAATTTGTTGTTGTGTTTGCTTTACTCTTTCTAAAAAATCAGCATCAATTTTCCATTTTGCATCAGGGTTGCGACGCAATACACCTAGACCAGTACAAGGTGCATCGATCAAAACACGATCAGCACGATTTTGTAGTTTTTTAATCACCTTGTTCGAGCTGATTTGTCTTGTCGTGATGTTGTGTGCCCCTCCGCGTCGTGCTCTTCTTTTCAGTTCATGTAGTTTGTGTGAATAAATATCCAGTGCTGTGAGTTGCCCTTTGTTTTCCATCAAGGCAGCGAGGTGTAAACTCTTACCACCAGCACCTGCACAAGCATCGATTACCTGCATCCCAGGAGATACTTCTGCGAAATATCCAACGAGCTGCGAAGAAGCATCTTGCACCTCAAAGAAACCCTTTTGAAACGATTCAGTGTCAAACACATTTGCCCTTTCTTCCAAAATCAGAGCATCTGGATAGGAGGGGTGTGAAACGAGCTTGAACCCCTCTAGCGTTAATTCTTTTTCAAGGATTTTAGGGTTTGTTTTTAATCTATTGACGCGCAGCACCACACTTGCTTGGGTGTTGAGTGCGTCGAGCTCATCTCGCCATTTGCTTTCCCCAAAATTGGCAACGCCAATGTTATCCAACCAATCTGTAATCGAGCATACCAAAGCTCGATGTTTTTGAAGACTATCAAATTTTCCCTTGACCCTTCGAGCAGGTGTTTTCTGAACCTCGTCCCAAGGAGGAAGTGAAATGCCTTGTAGCACCCACCTCACGCTGAGCAGCCGCCAGAGATTCGAATTGCTAAAGGGCTCTTTCACATCAGCCAATTCGGCATAAAGGCGTTTCCAACGAATGATTTCATAAGTGTTTTCAGCAATAAATCCACGATCTCGTTTCCCCCAACGCTTGTCTGACTTGAGCATTTTTGCAATGATCTTATCTGCCTGTTTGCCTTGGTTAAAAATAGCCTCCAAACAGTTGACCACAGCAACTGCAAGGTTTTTGTGGAGTCGTACTTGCTTATGCCCCTGCTTCATCGACTGATTATTGAAAAGATTGGAGTTCGATGAGTTTGTTGTAAGCACCCTTTTTGGAAATCAATTCATCATGTGTACCTCTTTCAACAATCTTTCCATTCTGTAAAACAATAATCAAATCTACATTCTGTATGGTTGATAAACGATGGGCAATGACAATGGATGTTCTATTTTTCATCATTTCGATCAGTGCGTCCTGTACCAATCGTTCAGATTCTGTGTCTAGGGCAGAAGTTGCCTCATCTAAGATTAGAATCCCTGGATTTTTAAGCACAGCCCTAGCGATCGATAGTCTTTGTTTTTGCCCACCTGAAAGCTTGTTTCCTCGTTCTCCAATCACTGTATCAAATCCTTGGGGAAGGGCCTTGATAAACGATAATGCGTTAGCAATTTCAGCTGCATTTTGAAGTTCTTTTTCAGTGGCGTCAGGCTTTGCAATTCGAAGATTATTCGCAACAGTATCGTTGAACAAAATAGCCTCTTGCGTAACGATTCCCATAAATGAACGCAGCTTATCTTTGGTCAATTTTCGAATGTCTATACCATCGATAGAAATGGAACCATCACTAACATCATAGAAACGAGGGACTAGATTTGCAATGGTTGTTTTACCTCCACCAGAGGGTCCAACGAGTGCTACAGATGATCCTTTTGGGATGCTCAAATTGAGCTTTTCAATCACAATTTTATCTTCATAGGCAAAAGAGACATTATCAAATACTACTTCTTTTTTGAAAGCGTTAAGTCTCTCAGGTTTTGCTGGATCCTTGATGGGGTTGTTGGTTTCGAGTATTTCAAGGATACGAGCAGCAGCTGCATTCCCTTTTTTGATGCTGTACAATGCTTTACTAATGCCTTTTGCAGGGGTTAATACACCATATGCCAATGCCAAAAAGGTGAGAAAGGCTGCAGCGTTGAGCTCTTTTTCCACAAGCACCAAACTGCCACCATACCACAATAAAATTCCAAAGACACCAATGCCTAAAAATTCACTGAGAGGGCTCGATAAGTTCATCCGATTGATCAAACTATTTGATAGTTTAAACAAACGATGATTCGTTGCTTTAAAATTATTTTGAAACGCTTTTTCTGCTCGAAAAGCTTTAATGATATTGAGTCCGCCAATGGTCTCCTCAATCTTGGAAAGAATATCACCAACTTCAATTTGAACCTTATTTGATTTGGGTTGTAGTGTCTTTCCTATTCTTGAAATGATGATACCAGCAAATGGTACAAACAACAGCACAAATATTGAGAGTTGAGGACTGATGCTGAACATCATAATCAGCGCAAATAAAATTGTGAGTGGTTCGCGAATGAGCAGCTCGAGTATGGATAAAAAGCTATATTGAACTTCAGTAACGTCGTTTGAAACACGCGACATAAAATCACCTTTTCGCTTTTCAGTAAAGTGTGCAATCGACAAATTAGTAATTGTGTTGTACAATGCGATTCGGATATCTTTTAAAATCCCATTGCGCAAAAAAGTGATGAAGAACAACGCAATGTAGTTGAATAGATTTTTTAATAAAAAGGTGACTAAAATCAAGGAAATCACCAATACTAAAGCACGCTTTGGGTCATCGCTGGCATAAAGAGTGATTTCAAAACTCATTCGTTCAGAGATGTAGGTTTTAAAATCTAACGCACCTGAAAAGGAGGGTTTGGTGTAAACAGCTCGGTTTTCCCCAAACAATACTTCCAACATCGGCATAAGCACCAAAAATGAAAAAGCATTAAAGAAAGCATACAAAATATTGAAGAAAATATTCAGCGCCATGTACTTGGAGTAGGGCTTGGCAAATCGAAATATTTTCCAAAAATAGGTCATGCTGTTAATCCTAATTGCACGCACATACGATCAATTCTATCGATTAAATCTGAGCGCAATGCAGTGTATTCTAAACGATTATTGAAAGGACAGTGAACACTGAAATAAAATTTGATTTTTGGCTCAGTGCCGCTCGGTCGCGCTGCGACTTTGGTGCCATTTTCAGCTGTAAATATAATGACATCTGATTTGGGAAGCGTCATCTTTTCTTTTTTACCACTCTTACAGTCGAGTTTTATTCCTGTTTTAAAATCTTCAATGGTTTCAATCACAACACCATCGATTTCAATGGGTGGTGTTTTTCGAAGATTGTCCATCATTTGTTTTATCTCATGTGCACCCTCTTTTCCTTTTTTTACAAATGAGACCAGTTTTTCTTGATATAACCCAAATTTCTCATAGGCTTTTAGCAGCTGATCGAAAAAGGTTTCACCATTTGATAGGGCAGTTGATGCGATTTCACATGCGAGTAATGATGATGTGATGGCGTCTTTGTCTCGTACAAAATCCCCAACCATAAATCCAAAACTCTCTTCGCCGCCTCCTACAAAAGCTTCATCAGGATAATCTTCAATCATTTTAGCAATCCATTTAAAACCAGTTAAGCCTATTTTGCAATCGAGGTTGTAGTGTGATGCCAACTTTTCCATCATGGGGGTTGAAACAACAGTTGACCCAATGAAATAAGCTTTGTTTTGATCTCGTTTGAGATGTTTCAAAATAAACTGGGTCATTACAATCATCGTTTGATTGCCATTGAGGAGTTCCAACTCGCCCTTTTGATTTCGAACAGCTATCCCTAATCGATCTGCATCTGGGTCAGTGCCAATCACAATGTCAGCATTGACTTCCTCTGCTTTTTGTAGTGCCAAAGCTAGCGCTGCAGGTTCTTCAGGGTTGGGAGAATCTACTGTTGGAAAATCCCCATCTGGTTCAGCTTGTTCATCTACAATATAGACTTGTGAGTAGGCTGCTTTTTGCAACACAGCTGGAATAGCAGTAATCGATGTGCCGTGAAGTGAAGTGAATACAATTTTGAGTTTTGATCGATCGCCATTCCCCAGTCGACCATTGGCAACGCAAGCATCTTGAAAGACCTCATCTACTTCTTTGTCTATAGATGTAATATTCTCTGGTTTGGCAACAAATTGAATGTCAGAAAATTGACTGGCATTAATTTCTTCAATAATCGCATTGTCGTGTGGTGGTACAATCTGTCCACCATCTTCCCAATAGACCTTATAGCCATTATATTCAGGTGGGTTGTGGGAGGCAGTAAGAACAACACCACATTGAGCGCCCAACTCACGCACAGCGAATGACACTTCAGGGGTTGGCCGAAGTGCCGAAAAAAGATAGACATGAATATCGTTTGCAGAAAAAATATCTGCCACAGTTTGCGCAAGTGTATCACTTTGGTGTCTACAGTCATACCCAATAATGACCTTTGCTTGTTTATCAGGAAACTTTTTTTTGATGTAGTTGCTTAGTCCTTGGGTGTTGCGTCCAAAAGTATATCGATTCACTCGATTGGTGCCAACGCCCATGATGCCGCGCATACCCCCAGTCCCAAATGATAGGTTGGTATAAAAGGCATCTTCTAACGCTTTGGGGTTGTTTAAAAGGGCAGTAACTTTTTCTTGTGTTTTTTTGTCAAAAGGATCTTTTTGCCATTTGGCAACCTGAACCATAAAGTTGTCATCCATTGGATTTAATTACAAGCAACAAATTTAGGCAATCATTTGATTTTCAACCCTTAAATTGTTTCGCGAATCTTATAATTCGGAATTTTGTTTCGACTTCTTAGAAACAACTCTGCTAAAAACCCAGCAAGAAAAAACTGACTTCCTAAGATCATGGTCGTTAAGGCAATGTAAAACTCAGGTCTTTCGGTAATCAGTCGGCCTTCTGTTTCTAGATAGAGTTTATCGATCCCTAGGTACAAAGCAAAGCCAAAACCAGTGACGAGCATCAATGTTCCAACCAACCCAAAAAAATGCATAGGTCGTTTGCCAAATCGCTGTAAAAAAAGAAGTGTGATCAGATCCAAAAACCCATTGACAAATCGTTTGGGACCAAACTTGGTTTTCCCATATTTTCGTGCACTGTGTTCAACAACCTGTTCCCCAATGGCACTATATCCAACATGTTTGGCCAACAGTGGGATGTATCGATGCATTTCACCATGGACTTGAATCGATTTTACAACTTCTTTTCTGTATGCCTTCAGGCCACAGTTAAAATCATGTAAAGGGATTCCTGAAAAAAGGCGTGCAGTCCAATTGTAGAACCTTGAAGGAATCGTCTTTGTAAAAAGAGGATCATGTCGCACCTTTTTCCAACCAGAAACCAGGTCTAGATTCTCACTTTTCAGTTTATTGTAAAGTGCTTCTAACTCTTTAGGATTATCTTGTAAATCAGCATCCATTGTAAA
>CAJXBR010000016.1 GCA_913051755.1 uncultured Flavobacteriaceae bacterium | reverse complement strand
AGCGGGAGCTGGACTCGAACCAGCGACCTTCGGGTTATGAGCCCGACGAGCTACCAACTGCTCTATCCCGCGATTAGAACATCAAATATACGTAAAATCACCAAACCCGACAAGGTTTTGTACCTTTAGAGCCTATGCACAAAGCTGGATTTGTAAATATCATTGGAAACCCAAATGCGGGTAAATCTACCCTCATGAACGCCTTTTTGAGCCAAAAGCTCTCTATCATCACTGCCAAAGCACAAACGACTAGGCATCGGATTCTTGGCATCTTCAACAAACTTGACGCCCAAGTTGTTTTCTCAGATACTCCAGGTATTATCAAACCTGAATATGCCCTTCAAGAAAGGATGATGGATGCAACAAACTCAACTTTTGAAGATGCTGACATTATGCTTCTCGTTATTGCTTCCGATGATAATGGCGATCTCGACGAAAATACTTGGAAAAGAATCACCAACTTCACTGGTAGTTTACTTATTGTACTGAATAAAGTCGATCTTTCGAACCAAAGAGATTTGGAACAACTTGCCAATTTTTGGCAAAAAAAACTGCCAGATGCCGAAATATGGAGTATTTCAGCGACTGAATCTTTCAGAGTTTTGGAGTTGAGGAATCGTATCGTTTACCTACTTCCCAACCATCCACCATTTTTTCCAAAAGACCAAATCACAGACAAATCTGAACGATTTTTTGTGAATGAAGCCATTCGTGAACAAATTCTTCTACGCTACCAAAAGGAAATTCCATATGCAGTTGAGGTGATTACTGAACAGTTTGAAGAAACTGAAAAAATCATTCGAATCAGAAGTGTTATTGTCGTGGAAAAAAACTCTCAAAAAGGGATCATTGTTGGCAGTAAAGGCAGCGCGATTAAGCATGTTGGCATAGAGGCGCGTAAAGCCCTCGAAATATTTTTTGACAAGAAAATTCATCTCGAATTATTTGTGAAGGTCAATAAGAATTGGAGATCAAATCACACCCAATTACAACGTTTTGGCTATTCATCTTCTCAAAAGAAGTAATTTTGCAACTTTAATTGACATCCTTTGAGCAATTTTGTAGCTATTATTGGAAGGCCTAACGTCGGAAAATCAACACTTTTCAATCGATTGATTCAAAGTCGTGAGGCGATTGTGGACGCTGCTAGTGGAGTGACACGTGATCGACACTATGGCAAGACTGACTGGAACGGTAAAGAATTTACGCTTATCGACACTGGAGGTTATGTCATTGGAGGTGATGATACCTTTGAAGCTGTAATCGATCAGCAAGTTGAAGTGGCTATCGACGAGGCCGATGCGATTCTTTTTATTGTGGATGTTGAAGTTGGAGTTAGCGTGATGGATCAAGAAGTCGCACGTCTCTTACATAGGTCAGATAAACCAGTTTTATTGGTCATCAATAAAGTAGATAATGCATTGCGTGTCCCCGATACAGTCGAGTTTTTTGCTTTAGGAATCGAAAAAACTTTTCATGTATCTGCCATCAATGGGTCAGGAACAGGGGAATTATTAGATACGATCATTAATGTTCTTCCCAAAACAAAAAAACCTGAGAGTCTTGACTTGCCTCGTTTTGCTGTTGTGGGTCGCCCAAATGCAGGAAAATCGTCTTTTATCAATGCGCTATTGGGAAAAGAACGCAACATTGTAACAGATCAAGCAGGCACGACCAGAGATAGTATCAATACCATTTATAATCAATATGGTTTTGAGTTTGTCCTAGTTGATACTGCTGGAATCAGAAAAAAATCAAAAGTCAAAGAAAATATTGAATTTTACTCTGTCATTCGTGCGCTGCGATCAATCGAACATTCGGACGTTTGTTTGGTATTATTTGATGCCACAAGATCATTTGACAGCCAGGTCAAAAATATATTTTGGCTAGCTGCTCGAAATCATAAGGGAATCGTGATTTTGGTCAACAAATGGGATTTGGTTGAAAAAGATAACCAAGCAACTAAATTATTTACCGAAGCGATACAAGATGAAATTGCTCCATTTGTAGATGTTCCAATTGTTTTTATTTCTAGTCTTACCAAACAAAGAGTGTTTAAAGCCATAGAGACAGTAGTAGATGTTTACATGAAACGAAGTAAGCGAATTCCAACGCGCGAGCTCAACGATTTTATGCTACCAATCATTCAAAAAACTCCACCTCCAGCTATAAAGGGGAAGTATGTAAAAATTAAATATTGCTTACAGCTACACAGTGACCACCCTCAATTCGCCTTTTTCTGCAATCTTCCTCAATATGTAAAGGAACCTTACAAAAGGTTTTTAGAAAATAAAATCAGAGAAAATTACGACTTTACTGGTGCTACAATCGATATTTTTATTCGCAAAAAATAGCTACAGATTTTCTCGAATACGAAATAATTCCTCGCGAATGAATTTGAGACGCTTTATGATTTGATGTTGACTGCTGTTTTTTGATTGAATCTCTTTTTTTGCTCCATCAAGGGTGAATCCTCTTTCCTTTACCAAAAAATGGATTAGCTCGATTTTGTCGATATCTTGTGCAGTAAATTTTCGCGTTCCTTTAGTGTTTTTTTTTGGGGTTAGAATTTCAAATTCCTTTTCCCAAAAACGAATTAGTGAAGGATTCACATCAAAGGCTTCAGCAACTTCGCCTATGCTGTAGTAAAGCTTTTCTGGCAGCTTAGTTCGCATTTAGTCAAGGGATTGATTTTCTCTATTTGCTGCTTCCAATAGCGCATTAAACTCTTCTGTATTGAGGTCGCCATAGTAGAAGTTAATTGGGTTGACAGGAACCCCATCTTTTCGTATCTCATAATGTAGGTGAGGTGCAACAGAACGACCTGTGTTTCCTACAAAACCAATCACATCACCTCGCTTGACTTCTTGACCACTACGTACGTTGTATTTGCTCAAATGCGCATAAAGGGTAACATAGCCAAAGCCATGATCAATACGAATGTGTTTTCCATAGCCAGGAGCACGCCCATCAACTCGAATTACTTTCCCATCGCTTGTTGCATAGATAGGTGTGCCAGTAGGAGCTGAAAAATCCATGCCTTTGTGTTTACGACGTGTTTTCGTAAAAGGGTCTGTACGCCAACCATATCCTGATGCCATCCTTCTGAGATCTTCGTTGTTGATTGGCTGAATAGATGGGATGGCAGAGAGTAACACTTCTTTATCCAGTGCCATTCTTTGAATTTCGTCTAAAGACTTCGATTGCACAACCACTTGCTTGGATAAAATTTCCATTCGTTTTGTAGTACTAACGACCAGTTCAGAGTTTTCGAAACCTTCCAAATCAGCATATCGATTAACTCCTCCAAAACCTGCTTTTCGAACATCCTCTGAAATGGGGTTTGCCTCAAAAATGACACGATAGATTTGATTGTCTCGGTCCTGCAGATTGTCCAATACACTTTCAATCTGTTGCATCTTTCGATTGAGTTGCTCATATTGCAGTTGGTAATTGTCAATCTCTCTTGCCTGTGCAATCTCTTTTGGGGTTTCGATCAAGGTAGAAGATAACAACACCAACAACATAATTAAACCAAAAAGCGCAGAAACAGTTAGAAAAACAAAAGCGTTGCGAAAACGCACACCGGTATTGATTTCTATTCGTCTGTAAGAAAGGGTCTCTTGATCGTAATAATATTTATACTTTGGCATTCGTTAAAATGTGCTAATTTTACAAGCAGTTACATATAAATCTTTGCAAATATAAAAAATGTTGTTTCAAGTAGTTATTTGCAAGTTAACACAACCCTATGAAGGCGCAAGAAATAAGGCAATCTTTTTTTGATTTTTTTCAATCAAAATCCCATAAAATTGTTCCTTCAGCTCCATTAGTAAACAACAATGACCCTTCTCTACTGTTTGTCAATGCAGGTATGAATCCCTTTAAGGAGTACTTTTTGGGTCATAAAAAGGCAAAAGACAAACGAGTGGCGGATACCCAAAAATGTTTGCGTGTTTCTGGAAAGCATAACGATTTGGAAGAAGTTGGTATGGACACCTATCACCACACTTTGTTCGAAATGCTTGGCAACTGGAGCTTTGGAGATTATTTCAAAGAAGATGCCATTGCATACGCTTGGGAGTTCCTAACTGAAATCATGAACATCAGTAAAGATGACTTGTATGTCACGGTTTTTGCGGGTGATCAGTCTGAGAATTTAGAAACAGATTCTGAAGCGATAGCTTTTTGGAAAAAACACATTGACCCTGAGCGCATTTTGATGGGTTCAAAAAAGGATAATTTTTGGGAAATGGGCGATCAAGGGCCTTGTGGACCTTGTTCTGAAATCCATGTGGATATTCGTAATAAAGAGGAGAAAGGGAAAACACCTGGATCAGCCTTGGTCAATAAAGATCACCCACAGGTTGTTGAGGTCTGGAATTTGGTGTTTATCGAGTTCAATCGAAAGGCTGATGGGTCGTTAGAGCAATTGCCAGAAAAACATATCGATACTGGTATGGGTTTCGAAAGACTTTGTATGGTTGTTCAGGGGGTAAATTCAAATTATGATACAGATGTTTTTACATCTATAATTCGTGAAATAGAAACACAAACATTGACTACCTATGGCAGTGACGAATCAACAGATATTGCTATCCGGGTGGTTGCCGATCACCTTCGAGCAGTATCTTTTTCGATTGCCGATGGACAATTGCCCTCCAACAACGGAGCTGGATATGTGATCCGTCGAATTCTTCGTCGTGCGATTCGTTATGCATACACTTTCCTCAACCAAAAAGAACCATTTATTTACAACCTTGTTGAAACGCTTACAGTTCAAATGGGAAGTACTTTCCCAGAGCTCAAATCGCAGCAAAACTTTATTCAAAATGTGATTAAAGAAGAAGAACTTTCGTTTTTAAAAACATTGGCTCAGGGACTGGGAATGTTACAACAGTTGATGTCCTTCAGTTCGAGCAAAGTATTGTCGGGGGCCAAGGCCTTCGAATTGTATGACACTTTTGGATTTCCGATTGACTTAACAGCCTTAATTCTTTCTGAATATGGAATGACTTTGAATGAAGAGGATTTCCAAAAAGAGATGGACAAACAAAAAGCGCGTTCACGAGCTGCCTCTCAAACCAATAGTGAAGATTGGGTTGAAGTCATTGAAGATGAGGAGCAGGAATTTGTTGGTTATAAACTACTATCAACCCCAGTACACATTGTTCGGTATCGAAAAATCACAAATAAATACGGAGAATCATACCAATTGGTTTTCAATATCACTCCTTTTTATGCCGAAGGTGGAGGTCAAGTTGGCGACAAGGGATATTTGGAAGCGCCAAATGGGAACGTAACATATATTTATGATACAAAAATTGAAAACAATATAATTGTCCATACTTGCAATCAACTTCCTGCAGATATCACTTCCAAATTTAAAGCAGTTGTAGACGAGCAAAAGCGCCATGAAACTTCATGTAATCATACAGCAACTCATTTGTTGCATCATGCATTGCGAAGTTTATTGGGTTCTCATGTCACTCAGAAGGGATCCATGGTTAGTTCTGGACATTTGCGTTTTGACTTTTCTCATTTTTCTAAACTAACGCAAGAAGAATTACAGTCGGTTGAAGATTTTGTCAATGCTAGAATTCAAGAAAAAATTGATGCGCAAATCACCACCAACGTCCCTTATGATCAGGCGATTTCTGATGGTGTAATGGCTTTGTTTGGCGAAAAGTATGGAGACACAGTCAGAACAGTACGTTTTGGCGAATCAATAGAGTTATGTGGAGGTACCCATGTATCAAATACATCGGCGATATGGCACTTTACGATCACGAGTGAAACAGCAGTTGCCTCTGGGGTAAGAAGGATTGAAGCAGTGACTGGTGATGAGGCCAAAAAACTGATATATGAACAATCAACCTTGATGGAAGCAGTCAAGTTGCAATTGAAAAACCCAAAAAACCTTGTGCAATCGGTACAGGCTTTGCAAGAAGAAAACACGAAACTCAAAAAAGAAATAGAGAAGCTTAACAAGCAACTTGTGGAGCAAATGATTGTTGATTTGGAAACTGAAATTCAAAATCACAATGGTGTTTCATTGCTTTGCATAGAGGTCAATCTCAATGCCTCTGGAATGAAAGATATTTTATTTCAAATTGGGAAAAACAGAAAAGATTTGGTTGCTGTTCTTGGTTCCAAAAAAGATAACAAACCGATTTTATCTTGTTATGTGTCCAAAGCACTAGTCGATCAGGGCACATATAAAGCCAATACAATTATTCAGGAAATCAGTGGACATATACAAGGTGGGGGTGGGGGTCAGCCATTTTTTGCAACTGCAGGTGGCAAAAATCCAACAGGCTTATCAGATGCCTTACAGGCTGTCAAAAACCTACTCTAGATTTTTTTTATCAAATTCGTAGGGGCAGTGCCGACAGTCACTCTCGCAACAATAACCTCTTTTTAAATGATACTGCTCAGTAAAAACGATAAAACCCTCGGCAGTCTGATAGGAATCGCCATCCTCAATCGGGATAATTTTTTTTTTCATACCATAAATGTAATTTTTTTTTTCAAGTTGTATTTTAAATATGTTTGATTAAGCAGTGGAGTCTAATAATCAACATCTACGATTACACGGAATTGCAGGAGATTTAGAAATTGTCTTAAAGAGAGAAGATCTGATTCATCCAGATATTTCTGGAAATAAATGGCGAAAACTGAAATACAATTTGCAGTATGCCAAAGCGAACAGTTATAAAACCCTATTGACTTACGGGGGTGCATATTCCAACCATTTGGCTGCAGTGGCAGCTGCTGGATATCAATATGGGTTTACAACGTACGGTATTGTTCGTGGAGATGAATTGGAAGGTCAACTTCTGAATCCAACACTCAAATATTGCAAACAAATGGGTATGGCGTTGCATTTTGTCAGCCGATCGGATTATAAGGACAAAGAGCGGGCATTATCAACAATAATGATAGAGGACAAAAACCCTTATGTCATTCCAGAAGGGGGCACTAATGCCTTAGCAATAAAAGGTTGTGAGGAGATTCTCACAACTGCTGATAAGGCTTTCGATACCTTGGCTATTGCTGTTGGAACAGGTGGAACGATGGCGGGTTTGATCGAATCAACACACGAGCACCAGCATGTTGTTGGATTTCAAGTTGTAAAAGACATAGAAATACGCAGCCGGATTCGTACCTTTGTCAACAATGATCGTTGGTCACTGGTGCCGACTCATAATGAGATCGGTTTTGCCAAAACACCAAAATCATTGATTGATTTTGCTCATCGTGTAGCCAATCTAACGGGTGTAATTCTCGACCCGCTGTACACGGCTCCGATGCTATGGCATTTGATTAAAAAGCGGAAAGAAAACACATGGAATTTTGGAAATCGTTTGTTGTTGATTCATACTGGCGGTCTTCAATCAATCAAGGGGGTCAACCAGCGATTGGCAGCGCAAGGCAGTTCGTTGTGCTGGCCATGCTCATCTTTTTAGCATCATGCGGCAGTAAAAAACAGTTGTATTATGCCGATGCATCAATGAATGAACAAACGATTACGTCGCTAGAAAAACCCAAAAAAAAGACAAAAAACAATAAAGATATAGAGGTTGTCTATTCCTCAGATCCAGCAATACATTACATCCAACAATATGCCAGTATTGCACAAGAGGAAATGCGTCGCTATAAAATTCCAGCAAGCATTACTTTGGCGCAAGGCTTGTTAGAATCGCAGTTTGGACAAGGTACGCTAGCCAAGAAGTCAAACAATCACTTTGGTATTAAATGTAAACGTGAGTGGAGAGGTAAAAAAGTGTACCATGATGATGATGCACCTGGCGAATGCTTTCGGGCCTATAAGGACCCTAAAGAATCCTATCGTGACCACTCGCTTTTTTTGGTCGAGCGCGAGCGATATGCGAGTTTATTTCGTTTTAAAAAAACAGATTATAAAGCTTGGGCAAAAGGATTGAAAAAAGCAGGTTATGCCACTGATCCAGCTTATGCAGATAAATTGATTGGGCTTATCGAACGTCTAAACTTATGGAAATATGATAATTCTAAAGTTTTGCCAGAGTTCAGTAATCGAGAGGATAGGATGCATATTGTACAAATAGGCGATACACTTTACGGATTGTCAAAGCGATACAATATATCAGTCGCAAAACTCAAAAAAATAAACGATTTGAAGTCTAATGATATTCAGATTGGTCAACAATTACGATTAGAAAAATGAGGTACAAGCGAAGTAGTGCTTTGTTTGCGCAAGCAAAAAAAGTGATTCCAGGAGGGGTCAATTCTCCAGTTCGAGCTTTCAAGGCAGTTGGGGGTACTCCGATTTTTATCAAAGAAGCAAAAGGAGCATACTTATTTGATGAAGATGATCATCGCTATATCGATTTCATCTCATCGTGGGGGCCTTTGATTTTGGGGCATGGCTACAAACCAGTGGTGGAGGCAGTGCAAAATCAAGCTGACAAAGGAACTTCATATGGAATTCCTACTGCGCTTGAAACCAAGATCGCTGAACTGGCCACTACTATGGCACCTAACATTGATAAAATTCGATTTGTAAATTCTGGAACAGAAGCGTGCATGAGTGCTGTGCGACTTGCTCGTGGATATACCAATCGTGAAAAAATCATCAAATTTTCGGGTTGTTATCATGGTCATTCTGATGCTTTTCTCATTCAGGCAGGCAGTGGTGCTGTGACTTTTGGAAGCCCAAACTCTCCTGGTGTGACTCAAGGCACAGCAAAAGATACATTATTAGCAATTTATAATGACATTGATAATGTGACTCGACTTTTTGAGGCAAACGAAGGTGAGATTGCAGCAGTGATTATTGAGCCTGTAGCGGGTAACATGGGATGTATTCCACCAGAACCTGGATTTTTGGAGGGTATTCGATATTTATGCGATCAGAACGATGCCTTACTCATTTTTGATGAAGTGATGACTGGATTTCGATTGGCTGCTGGTGGTGCACAACAACTTCTTGGTGTGGATGCCGACATCGTTACTTTTGGAAAGGTGATTGGTGGTGGTCTTCCAGTTGGTGCCTTTGCAGCAAGAGAAGAAATCATGAATTTTTTGGCACCTGAAGGACCTGTTTATCAAGCAGGCACTTTGAGTGGAAATCCCCTTGCGATGGCAGCCGGATTGGCAATGTTAACAGCTTTGGACAGTCAGCTAGATGTGTTTGACAGTCTCGCAGATAAAACAGCTTATTTGCATGAGGGAATGAATAATATTCTTTCTAAAAGTAGAGTTGCTTATCAAATCAATCGCTTGGGGTCTATGATATCCTTGCATTTTACTGAAACAGCTGTCAAGGACTTTACTTCAGCAGCTAAAGGCAATAACAAGAGATTTACCAAGTACTTTCATGGAATGCTGAAGCGTGGCGTTTACTTACCGCCAAGTGCCTTTGAAAGCTATTTCTTAAACGATGCTATATCCTACGAAGACATCGACACGACGCTACAAGCCTTTTCAGAAACCCTCAAAGAACTCTGATTAATCGTCGTCTAAAATGATATTTATGCGCGAGATTGTATCTTGCAGATGATATTTGGTGTTTGTATCAGAAATGCGCTTAACACCTTTTTCAATGTCTTTTTTCAGCTTGTTGAGTTGTCCTCTAGCAACAGATCGAATATCAGACTGACTGACCATTACTCTGGTTTGATTTCCATACGTTCGTGCCCAGCCAGTTGCCGGGGTTTGGCTTTCTGTCATCAGATATGATAAACGATCAATGTATGCACGTTGAAGGTTTCGACGATAAGTATCAATTTTACTCCCTTTTGAGAGTTCAGACCACAAACCATCTTGCAAGTCATTCATCATACTGACAAGGGCGTATGCTTGGGCGCCATGTAAGGCCTCATTTTCTATCATTCTTGCCATACGACCAAAGTCAAGGATGCTATTGATGATTCTGGTTTGGGTTCGGCGAATTCGATCAACAGCACCTGCAAAATCAATCTTGTTTAAGATCTCATCATCTAACAACCAAGCTGGTGTTTGAAAAAGCTCTTGGTGTAAAAATGATAAACAGTTTTGCTGATGACTTTTTGAAACATGGGTATAAACCGCACCATCTTGGTCATAGGTTTTGTAATATTCATAAACTCCACCAATATTAGATGTTACATGCCCCATATAACGATTGAATTGACTGTAAACTTGTCCATATAAAATCTCTAAATCGTCGTAGGTTTTCCCATCCTCTGCTGTCCATTCGATTAGTTTTGGGACGATGCGTTTAAGATTTGCAATACCATAAGCACTGGCCTTTATTGCATCATCTCCAAGATCTTCAGTTTGAGAACTAGGGTCTACAACTCCAAATTGTTGTCGCCCAAATCGATACATTGGGTCATCATCTTTGTCAAGAATCCATTGGTCAAGGATAGGCTTTTCATCTTCTGCTTTCTCAACAGAGGGGATGGGTCGATATCCCCAACGCACCGCATGGATATCATAAGGGCCTATATTTGGCATCAATGAAACATCGCCATCACCAGGTTGAGCAACATAATTAAAACGGGCATAATCCATTATTGATGGAGCAGTGCTATATTTTTGGGTAAATGAAATGGATCGTAAAGAGTCAACGGGGTAGGCAAAACTACTTCCCATGTTGTGAGGAAGACCAATCGTATGACCAACCTCGTGAGCAGACACAAATCGTATCAATCTACCCATGATTTCATCCTTAAAGGCAACCCCTTGTGCCTCTGGATTGATTGCTGCAGTTTGAACAAAAAACCAATTACGTAACAAGGTCATTACATTGTGATACCAATTGATATCTGATTCGAGAATTTCTCCAGACCTCGGATCACTTACGTGCGGACCATTGGCATTTGGAATGGGCGATGCTAAATAACGCACAACAGAGTAGCGTACATCCTCTGGACTCCAATCTGGATCTTCTTCGGCTGTTGGTGGATCTTTTGCCAGAATTGCATTTTTAAAGCCAGCTGCTTCAAAAGCAATCTGCCAATCTTCAATACCTTGCTTGATATATTTTCTCCATTTTTTTGGTGTTGCCCTATCGATGTAATATACAATTGGCTTAATAGGCTCGACAAGTTCACCAAGCTCAAACTTTTCTATATCCTCAGGTGCAATTTCCAATCGCCAACGATCGAGATAGCGAATTGTTTTACTCTCTTGTACATCAAGGCCATAATCTACCTGCCCACGTGAAAACCACCCAACTCGTTCATCGAAATAACGTCGTTTCATCTGCTCTTTTGGCAGCAAAATCATGGAGTTATTCATTTCCAAACTAATCGATCCTGTACTGGCATTTGAAGGGGGTTCAGATGAATTATAGGTTTTAACATGACGCATCTCAACATTGAGCGGATAGCTTTTTATGCTTTCTATAAAGGAACGTGTTTTATCCAAGCTACTGATTTTATACGTTTTCCTTCTAGAGGTAGGAAAGCCAATAGCTTTGACATCGCTTTCTAGGAATTTGTTTACTTGAATAACTGTGGAAGTTGAATCTTTTCCAATCGTTTTTATATCAAAACTATAAAGGATTGGTTCAAAATTTGAATTGACCACCGCTTCATGAATTGGTAGAGAATCGGCAGCGATGACCTGGTGCGAAACCACCCGAAGTAAAACCCTCTTAGATCTTTTTTCCCAGCGCAGCACCTGTGTGTTTTGCTTACCACCACCAAATCCGATACCACTAGCTGTTTTGGCAATTCGTGTGACTACGAGCATTTCACGACCAAACAAACTGTCGGGAATTTCATAATAGTAATTATCATCAAGCTTATGAACGTCGAACAAACCTTTATCTGTAATTGACTCATCAGTGATGATATCCTCATAGTTTATTTCTTTGGTATCTTTCTTTTTTTCCTCTGATGATTTTTCATCTTTGCTATTTTCACTCTTTTCAATGTCTTGGGCGTTCAATTGACCAATAAAGAAGATTGATAAACACAGCAATATGAGTCTGATTTTCATATAATATTTTTTGATATTGAGAAAAAAGAACTTTAAAAGTAAGCTTTTAAAACTAAAAGGGAAATTTACTCTAGTAAATTAACAAAAAGCCCATCTTCTGTTTTGGTCACTTTTGCCAATTGTTGAGTGCTAAGTCCCTTGATTGCTTTATCCCATTTTTTATTGCTGAGCCCAGCACTCTCTTTCAATTCATTTAACAGCACTGGGTGTTGTTTTTTTAGGATACTAAACACAGCTTTTTCTTCTTCAGTCAATGTTGGCCCTTTGACCTCTGAACGCATTTGAGGGAAAAATAAAACTTCTTGGATCGAGCTATTATCAGTCATCAACATAACTAAGCGATCTATACCAATCCCAATTCCTGATGTTGGTGGCATACCATACTCTAGTGCGCGAATAAAATCATGATCGATAAACATCGCTTCATCATCTCCTTTTTCAGAAAGTTTAAGCTGATCCTCAAAGCGTTCCAACTGATCGATTGGATCGTTTAGTTCAGAGTATGCATTGGCAAGTTCTTTTCCATTAACCAAGAGCTCAAAACGTTCTGTCAACCCTGGTTTGTCTCGATGAACTTTGGTTAAAGGGCTCATCTCTTTGGGGTAATCAGTGATAAAAGTTGGCTGCACATAATGATGCTCACAACAGGTACCAAAAATCTCGTCAATGAGCTTGCCAACACCCATACTATCATCAACTTCAATGTCAAGCCCAATTGCTGTTGCTCTCAATTCTTCTTCACTCATCCCATTTACGTCGATGTCAGTATGCTTCTGAATCGCTTCAAGTATAGGGACACGAGGATAGGGCGATTTGAAATCAATAGTCTTATCACCAACCTTCACTTTTGTAGTGTTGTGTGTCTCGATGGCAACTTGTTCGAGTAATGACTCTGTTGTTTCCATCATCCAGTGGTAATCTTTATAGGCGACATAAAGTTCCATGACAGTAAACTCGGGGTTGTGTGTTCTGTCCATACCTTCGTTGCGGAAGTCTTTGGCAAATTCATAAACGCCATCAAGCCCCCCAACAATAAGGCGTTTTAAATACAATTCGTTCGCAATTCGTAGGTAGAGTGGAATGTTTAGCGCATTGTGATGGGTAACAAACGGACGTGCCGCAGCACCACCAGGAATGGGCTGGAGTATAGGAGTTTCCACCTCTATATACCCTTTTGCATTAAAGAAAGAACGAATGGTATTTGTGATTTTTGTTCGTTTGAGAAAAGTGTCTTTCACATCAGGATTGACAATCAAATCAACATATCGCATGCGATATCTTTGCTCAGGGTCTGAAAAAGAATCATAAGTGTTTCCATCCACATCTGTTTTTGGCAATGGCAATGGGCGAAGGGACTTGCTCAATACATGAAGAGACTCCACTTGCACTGTTTTTTCACCTACTTGGGTAGTAAACAAAGTTCCAGTTAGCCCAATAATATCGCCTATGTCTAAGAGCTTCTTATAAACATCGTTGTACATTGTTTTGTCCTCTTCTGAACAAAGAATATCACGATTGAAATAAACTTGTATACGTCCTTTTGAGTCTTGTAGTTCTGCAAAACTCGCCTTTCCCTGTATTCTACGAGACATCAACCTTCCTGCTATTGTGACTTGTTTTCCCTCAACAAATTCATTGATAATCGATTCACTATTTGCGTTGGTAGAAAATGCAGTGGCAGGGTATGGGTCTATTCCAAGTCCACGAAGTTGTTTTAACTTCTCCCTTCTGATAAGCTCTTGCTCGGATCTTTCCAAGATGAATTCTTTTGTGCAAAGATAATCATGCATAACGAATTCAGTGAATTTGATCTTGGTTTTGTAATGAAACAGTATACAGACGCAAGCTTTTACTCATTTAAAAGAGATTAAAACATGAATAATATGTGCTGCTGAAATTCTGTTTTTTACGTATTTTGCACTTTCGATGATATCATTGATGTTGTCAAGTCAAATTTATTTTTGACATATATGAAAAAAGAAATAGAAATTCGTGATTTGGGTTTTTTGGATTACCAAACAGTTTGGGATTTGCAACACGATTTGTTTCAACAAACGATTGATACTAAAATATACAATCGCAGAAATCAAACCACCAAGCCTACTCAAAACTATTTACTACTTGTTGAGCATACTCCCGTCATTACTTTGGGAAAAAGTGGCTTGACAGATCATTTGTTGACAAGCAAAGCTGAACTCGAATCACAAGGAATTTCGTTTTTTAAAATCGATCGTGGAGGAGATATAACCTATCACGGACCTGGTCAAATCGTTGGTTATCCTATACTCGATTTGGACCATTTTTTTACTGATATTCATAAGTATTTGCGATTTTTGGAGCAAGTTATTATTGATACCCTAGCTGACTTTAGTATCGTAGCCACGCGAAGTAAAGGGGAAACAGGTGTCTGGCTAGATATCGACACCCCTTTTGCTAGAAAAATATGCGCCATGGGGATTCGGGCAAGCCGTTGGGTTACCATGCATGGGTTTTCTTTGAATGTCAATACCGATCTATCTCATTTCGATCACATTGTTCCCTGCGGGATTCATGGCAAGCAAGTGACTTCAATGGCTGAAGAGTTGAAAAAAGAAGTGTCACTTGAAGAAGTCAAAAAACGCATCACGCATCACTTTGAGAAGCAGTTTGATGCCACTTTGGTGAGCTAATCAAATGGGATGTTATTGTGGAATCTGATACACAACCAAACTGTTATTTTCGCCAGTTGTAGCCAAAAATACATTTCCTTTTCGGTCACTATCCACGGTTACTGGACCAGCCCCATAAATTGGAAAATGCGGAAGTAGGTTTCCTTTTCGATCAAATACATAAACCTTTTCTTCTTGCTCATCAACCAAACTGATGAAGGTACGGTTGTTGACCACATGAATCGATGGGTTTCCGTATATCCCAAAATCGAGTTCCAAAAGGCGACTGTTGATTTCAAGTTTATTTTCTGTTAACAACACAAGGTTTTTCCCTCTTGCACGAACTTGATATGGGGTTTCAAAGGGGAGT
>CAJXBR010000015.1 GCA_913051755.1 uncultured Flavobacteriaceae bacterium | reverse complement strand
TAACTTTTAGCTGTTTACTTTTGTAACTCGTATTCTGTTTACATTTGCAAACGATAAAGCAAGACATGAATCCATTGCACTCATCTTATATTGAACATCAGTTGTCAGGAAGATACATTTGCAACTCGCACATAGAGCCTTTGTTGTCTGCATACAATACTATTGTTATTGGACACAGTGAGGCTGGTTTACCCATCCATCGTATTCGTATAGGTAATGGTGAGATAAAGGTGTTGATATGGTCTCAAATGCATGGAAATGAGTCAACAACCACCAAAAGTGTATTTGACCTGTTGCGGTATTTGCAATCAGACAAAAGTTTACTCGAAGCCCTACAGCTTTCGATTATCCCTATCCTCAATCCAGATGGGGCAAAGGCATACTCTCGATTCAATGCCAATCAAATTGATCTCAACAGAGACGCGATAGACTTATCTCAAGTCGAAAGTCGGATATTGCGTAAGGAGTTTGATGAATTTTCCCCTGATTATGCATTCAATCTACATGATCAGCGTACCATTTTTGGCGTTGAGGCTAAGCCAGCAACACTTTCGCTGTTGGCCCCTGCTTTCGATAAAGAACGAAGTTTTAACGACTGTAGAACCAAAGCAGCACAGTTGGCAGCTAGTGTTTTTCAGGGTCTTCAATCATCGTCTATTGCCTCGCAAATCGGACGTTTTGACGACCAATTCAATCCAAACTGTGTAGGAGACGCTTTTCAGTCCCTGGGTTTACCTACCTTACTGATTGAAGCAGGTCACTTTCAAGATGATTACCATCGTGAACAGACCAGAATGTTTGTTTTCAACGCTTACATATTGGCACTACAAGCCATCTCTACTTCTACTTTTGCTGATGTTTCGATTTATCACTCCATACCTGAAAACAAAAAGATATTTTTCGATTATCTTCTTAGAAACGTTTGTTATGTCGATCATGGCAATGAAAAAACAGCAGACGTTGGATTGCAATACAAAGAGGTTTTAAACAGCAATCAAATTGAGTTTCATGCTGTTTTTGCTGCTGCTGGAGATTTATCTAACGTTCATGGCCATATAGAGCCTAATTGTAAAAATCTCGAGCCTTTTGTGTTTAAAATCGAAGAATCCGCACAAAAATTGTTAAAATCATTGAATTTGTAAAACGATTTACAATAAATTAGCATTTACTATACATTAAATTCAAAGAATTTTTATTTTATTTGCAAAAAATATAAAATGAGTAATATCAAATTAGACGAAATCGATCATCAGATACTAGATATCCTTATAGATAACATGCGAACTCCTTTTACCGATATTGCAAAAAAGCTTTTGATTTCTGCAGGTACAGTTCATGTTCGCGTCAAAAAAATGGAAGATGCTGGCATCATCAAAGGTTCGTCCTTGACTCTTGATTATAAAAAATTAGGTTATTCATTTATTGCCTACATTGGTATTTTCTTGGAAAAAACGCATCAGACCAAATATGTTTTGGAGCGGCTTTCAGAAATTCCCAACGTCACAGTTGCACATATTACGACTGGAAAATTTAATATTTATTGTAAAATTCGTGCAAAAAGCACAGAACACGCGAAAGAAATTATCTTTTCTATCGATGATATTGATGGTATTTTACGTACCGAAACTATGATTTCTTTGGAGGAAAGTATCAATGACAAAAAACGTCTGATGCATACTATTTTTCAAGAACTCTAAGGGGATAATAACACTGTTTGAACCCTCTTACGACAAGTTCGAGGGTTTTTTAATGATATATAATTAATGACACGAAAAACAAAATTAGAACGTTTCGAAAATGAAGTCATTTCGAGATTTCAACTGTATAACAGTGTGTTTTCTACACTCCCGTACTCCCATATTTCTAAGACCTCAACACTACTCCCTTTCTTCTCTGAATTTTGCTCACATGGGTTTGATCAGAATAAGAATCCAATACAAATAGTCGATGATTTTTTTGAACAATACTATCCAAACAACTCTGAAAAAGACAACATCGATATTTTGTTTCGATTGATTCAGTTTATCGAACGTCAAGTGGTGCTCTTTGATGCCATAGAGGACGCTGCTTTCACAGAAGTCAATAATTTCAGTGGCCGGGGAACTTTGCGAAGCTCAAAAGAAGAAGCTGAAGAAAAAACAAAAACTACTGCATTAAAAGATTATCTCAATAATTTTAAGGTTCGACCTGTTTTAACTGCACACCCAACACAGTTTTATCCAGGCTCAGTTTTAGGAATCATTACAGACCTTTCAGCTGCGATTAAGGCCAACGATTTGCCGACTATTGAACTCCTGCTTGCTCAGTTAGGGCGCACACCCTTTTTCAAAAAGGAGAAGCCATCACCCCTCGATGAAGCTAGAAGTTTGATGTGGTATCTTGATAACGTTTTTTATCACTCTGTCAGCAATATTCATCAGTATATAAAAAACAATATTTTTGATGGGAAGGATTTTGAAAACCCTCTCATCAATCTTGGGTTTTGGCCTGGTGGTGATCGCGATGGAAATCCTTTTGTGACGACAGACATAACGATTCAAACAGCACAGGAGTTACGTGCAAATGTGATAAGAAATTACTTTCGAGATATTCGGAAACTGCGTCGAAGACTCACTTTTAAAGGGGTTGAGGAAATTGCCATTGAAATCGAAACAAAACTGTATAATAGTATTTTTAGTAAAAAAGAACAGCCAGAAATCTCTCTTTCTGACTTAAAAGCAAAGCTTTATGAAATTCACCACCTCTTGGTATCGGATTATCACAGTATGTTTGCAAAAGAAGTCGATGCGTTAATCAACAAGGTTAATACCTTTGGTTATCACTTTGCAAGCCTTGATATTCGTCAAGACTCTAGGGTCCATCATGAAGCGTTTATGACTTTGCTAAAAGGCGCACAAAAGCAAGGAGTTGTCAATAAAGAAGTTGACTATCTTCAACTAGATGAGTCAGAAAAAATTGATTTTCTAACAACACTAAAAGGAGACTTACTTCCTGAAAAATTTTCGGATGATCTTGTGAACAAAACTCTTGGCTCTATTCGAGCAATGCAAAAGATTCAATTACAAAATGGAGAACTAGGGTGTCATCGATACATAATTAGCAATAATCAAACTGCACAAAATATTTTTGAGGTTTTTGCGATTATACGTTTGAGCAACTGGGAATCGCCAACTGTTGATGTTGCACCACTTTTTGAAACCATTTCAGACTTGAGTATTGCTTCAAAGGTGATGGACGTAGTATATAGTAATCCTACCTATCGCAATCACTTGCGTACAAGAGGTGATAAACAAACCATTATGCTAGGGTTTTCTGATGGCACCAAAGATGGGGGATACCTCATGGCAAATTGGAGTATTTTTCGTGCCAAAGAAGAACTTACGGAAGTGTCTCGAAAGCATGGCGTGAAAGCATTATTCTTTGATGGTCGGGGAGGACCTCCTGCACGTGGGGGTGGAAACACTCATCAATTTTATGCTTCTTTGGGCGACAGTATTGAGTCGGATGAAATTCAAATTACAGTTCAAGGTCAAACGATTAGTTCTAATTTTGGAACAATTAACTCTTGTCAGTATAACCTAGAGCAGCTGTTGAGTTCAGGGATTGCCAATCGAGTGTTTAACAATAGTTCGTCTGAAATATCTGATAAGGATCGCCAAACGATAGTGGAACTTGCTGAGACGAGTTTTCAAGCCTATCAAGACTTTAAATCACATCCTAAGTTTTTGCCTTATTTGGAACACATGAGTACACTAAAGTTTTATGCAAAAACCAATATTGGTAGTCGTCCAAGCAAAAGAGGTAAATCAAAGTCATTGGATTTTTCTGCTCTTCGTGCCATTCCATTTGTGGGTAGCTGGAGTCAGTTGAAGCAAAACGTACCTGGCTTTTATGGGTTAGGTCTTTCGCTTGAAAAATTTGAAAAAACAGGTCGTTTTGATCAAGTGATGGCGTTGTACGAAAACAACGCTTTTTTCAGAACCTTGGTTTACAATTCAATGATGAGTCTCACAAAATCATTTTTTAAACTCACTGCCTATATGCAAAACGATCCTGAATATGGTCCGTTTTGGGATCAGATTCATGATGAATATCAACGTGCCAAGAAGTACCTGTTGAAACTCACTGGGCAGTCAGAATTGATGGAAAACGAACCAGCAGGAAAGGCTTCAATTATGATGCGTGAAAAGATTGTATTACCCCTTTTGACAATTCAACAGTATGGATTGGGTAAGCTACTACAAAAAGGTAGTGATGAGGTACTTGAGAAGATGGTCACTCGTTCGCTGTTTGGCAACATCAATGCGAGCCGAAACTCTGCTTAATCAGCATAAAATAGGAAAGCTGCATCAATGTCTTCTTCGCTAACGAGGCAATCGATTACAGGGTTACCAATTGCTTTGAGCAAAACGAATCTGATCTCACATGATTCGTTTTTCTTGTCGTGTTTGAGCAAATCTTTGATAGAGGATCGATCATTGTCGTCAAAAGAAATAGAGTCGAAGATGGAAGAAAAAACAGTTTTGATTTTATTCCTTTCTTCGATGGACAAGTTTGTTGTAAGATAGGACAATTCAGCTTCCATTACCATTCCAATCGCAATCGCTTCGCCATGTAACAAGTGTTGAGCAGAGGGATGATTGAGGAAATGAGTCTCAATCGCATGACCTAAAGTATGACCATAGTTGAGAATTTTGCGCAATCCTTTTTCATAAGGATCTTCAGAAACCACTTTGTGTTTGATCTCAACAGAGTGACGAATATGATTTGAAATCTCACTTTTTACATTTAGCTGCTCTGTAGCTAGGCTTGAAAAATAATCAGCATCTGCAATCAAACCATGTTTAAGCATTTCTGCATAACCACTTCTAAATTCATTGCTTGGCAATGTTGTGAGAAAGTTATCGTCGATCACAACAAATACAGGCTCTCGAATGATACCAACTTGATTTTTTAACCCCTGAAAATCAACACCTGTTTTGCCACCAACTGAAGCATCAACCATGGCCAATAGAGAAGTAGGAATGTTGACAAAGTCAATTCCTCTTTTGTAAGTACAGGCCACAAAACCACCCAAATCTGTCACAACACCCCCCCCTAGATTGATCAGCAAGCTGTTTCTATCGGCACCTTGTTCAGACAAGGATGACCAAAGGTGCTCACAAGTTCCAATATGTTTGTTAGCTTCGCCAGCATCCATCGTGAGCAAGGTGTATGGATGTGAAAAATACTGATCTAAATGGGATAAACAATGTGACTTGGTGTTTTGGTCCACAAGAACAAATACAGATGAGTAGGTCTTTTCTAAAATTTTGTCGCTGAGTTGTTTCCAGCCATTATCATGATAAAAAATAGTACTCATAAAGTATTTAAAATTGTTATCTCCAATATGATGCAAAAGTAATCCAAATGTTTTATTTTTAATTGTTTTAAAACAAACATTTAATATACGGTGCGTGATATGTTTAACAATACTTATGAAGCGTTTGGACATCGATCAGATAAAGAACTAAAACAGTTGGTTTGGCTGTTCAGATTGCTTTCCAACAAGTGGATTTCAAGAGTTGGAATCATGACAATGAAAAGCTTTGGTCATCTTCGATTGTCTGTGTTGCAACGTTTCCAACGATTGTTATTTAAGCCTTTTTACGCAGGAACGACACTGCAGCATTCTGAGCATACAGTAGCGCAGTTGTCGAATTATGATGTGTTTTCTTATCTCAATTATGCAATAGAGGATAGCTGGGATGAAAAGGAATTTGATAAAAACTGTCATATCGTTCAAAAGCTGTTGTTGCACGCAGCATCAGCAAAAAATATTCCTTTTAGTGTATGTAAGGCAACTTCGTTTGGTCACAAGCATTTATTTCAAAAAATAAATGCGCAACAGTCTTTAACGGAAGATGAAAAACATGCACTTGAAAGGATTGTCAATCGTTTTCGTGAATGTTGCAAGTTGGCAAAAGCACATGATGTTGGTTTACTGATAGACGCCGAGGAGTACAATATGCAATTTGCTGTTGATCAAATTGTGATGGACTTGATGAAAGAGTTTAACACATTCAAAGCAGTTGTCTATAACACAGTCCAACTGTACTTGATTGACGGAAATGATCGCTTACAGCAGATGCACTCTCGTGCAACAAATGAGTCTTTTCATCTCGGTTTAAAATTGGTTCGAGGTGCTTATATGCAAAAGGAACGCAAAAGATCTCAAAAACTTGGCCTTCCAAGTCCTATCTTGAAAACCAAATCTGATACAGATGCAAACTTCAATCAAGCAGTTGCGTATTGCCTCGATCATTTTTCGAATATTTCCATTTTGTTGGGATCACACAACGAATACAGTATGATTTTGGCAACTGAAATGATGAAAAAAAACAAAATTAAAAGTTGGGACGAGCGTGTGTGGTTTAGCCAATTGCTCGGTATGAGTGATCACATCACTTTTATCCTTGCCAAAAACGGCTATAATGTTGTCAAATTTGTACCCTTTGGACCCTTGGAGAAGTTGGTTCCTTACCTGATAAGAAGAGCTGAAGAAAATACTGCCATTGCAGGACAAACAAGTAGAGAGTTAGCGATGCTTCAAAAGGAAATCAAAAGAAGATCTACTGTGGCGAAAGCTTTGTAAAGTAGACAATGCTGTCACAATTTTTAACATCATATTCCACCTCTGATAAGTGTAATCGATAGACGTTACAGTTATCAATTCCTATAATACTTTCAGAAAATATAATATCACCAACTTTCAAAAAGTCCAATCGGTTGATACTGTCTTGCATAGGGGGTGTAAATACCCATTCTTTTTTGGAAAAATCATTGATGACTCTTGCATCAGGGCCATATGTGCAGCGGGTGTTTTTACCTCCTAAAAAAAATAGCAACATAACCATCCCAATAGAAAAGCCCCCCAAATAATAAGACAATCGTTTTAAAAAACTCATTGGAAGGTTAATTTTCGTTTGTGTTGATCAATCAGTTCGATATGTATATGATGACATTCCCCTTCAATAGCTTTGGCAACCATCTCTGGCCATTCGATTAAGCATAAGTCACCTGTTTGTATATAGTCTTCAAAACCAAGTTGCTCCAATTCATCTTCTTTTTCCAAACGATAAAGATCCATGTGAATAACTCCTCCTTTGGAGGTTGTGTATTGATGCACCAATCCAAATGTTGGACTGGTCACAGTGTCTTCACTTCCCAACTGCGATACTATGGATTGAATCAAAGTGGTTTTACCACTTCCCATTTGCCCCTCAAACGCAACAATTGGGTAGGTAAATGAATGGGTTAGTTGTCGAGCAACTTCGTCGATTTCTTGTAGTGAGTATTCAATTACCATATAGCAAAAATACTTTACTTGGGGGAAAGCACAGCAAATGGAATCAGCATTTCTTCAAGAGAAACACCACCATGTTGGTAGGTATTTCTGTAAAAATTGACAAAATGATTATAATTAGAGGGGTAAATGAGATATTTATCTTCTGTTGCAAAAGTAAAACTACTAGTGAGGTTGATTTTTGGCAATCCAATTTCTTCCGGGTTTGAAACTGTATATAGACTTTTATCGTCAGAATTGAGTCGTTTTCCTGTTTTATACCTTATGTTTGTACTCGAATCACGATCACCTAAAATTTTGGATGGCTGTCGCACATTGATGGTTCCATGATCAGTGGTTATCATTAGTGTAAATCCTAGAGATTGCGAACGCTTTATGATTTCTAACAGAGGGGAGTTCTGAAACCAAGTAGCAGTGAGTGATCGAAATGCCTTATCAGTAGACGCGAGTTCTTTAATGATTTTCATCTCAGTTTTGGCATGCGAAATCACATCAACAAAATTATAGACAACCACACAGAGATCATTGCCAGATTCATTTTGGAGCTGGGCAGCCAGTTTATTCCCCTGATCTTGACGATTGATTTTGTGATAACTGAACGAAATATCTCTTTTTAAAGTAGAAAATTGAGCTGCCAAAAGCTCTTTTTCAAAGAGGTTTTTACCACCAGCATCTGTGTCATCTTTCCATAGATCGGGGTATAATTGTTTGATGTTGACAGGCAATTCGCCAGCAAATAGTGCATTTCTGGCATATTGAGTGGCAGTGGGTAAAATGCTACTGCATATCTGTTCTTCCTGTAACTTATAAAAAGGTGAAAGGTGTGTTTGCAACACTCGCCATTGATCGAGACGTAGGTTGTCGATAACTACGAGCAAGGTTGTTGTGTCTTTGCTCAATTTGTCAAGTACCAACTTCTCAATCATCTGATGAGACATCACCAAAGGACTATCCCCATTGACCAAATCTTCGTAGTTTGAAGATATATATTTGGAAAACATATGATTGGCCTCTGATTTCTGATGATTCAAAATCTCATGCAAATCACTTGACTCCATCGCGTCAATTTTAAGTTCCCAAAAACACAATTTTTGATAGATCGATGACCAGTCTTCATAATCATTCGCTTGACTGATATCGATATTGAGCTCTTGAAACGAACGTTGATAGTCCATTGTTGTTTTTTCAGCGACTAGTCTAGAGTTGTCTAAGTTCTTTTTTAATGAAAGTAAGATTTGATTTGGGTTCACTGGTTTGATCAAATAGTCTGCTATTTTTGCGCCAATGGCTTCTTCCATCAAAGTTTCTGCCTCACTTTTTGTAATCATTATTACTGCCAAATCTGGATAGATCTGCTTGATTTTACTTAAGACAGCTAATCCATCCATTCCTGGCATATTTTCATCTAAAAGGATGATGTCAAAAGGCTGTTCTTTGATCAAATCCAATGCGTCAGGACCATTTGTACAAGGATGAACTGCATATCCTTTCTCTTCCAAAAAATTAATGTGTGGCTGCAAACGGATAATTTCATCATCTACCCACAACACCTGTATCAGTTCCATAATCGTATATTTGTATAAATTCTAAATCTTTGAGACTGAAGAATTATAACGATCCAATTTACGGTTTTATTTCAATTCCTACTCCGTTTATTTATACCCTCATCCAAGAGCCTGTTTTTCAACGATTGCGCAGGATTCAACAAATGGGGTTGTCGCATTATGTGTTTAGTGGCGCCACTCATCATCGATTTGCACATGCCTTGGGCGCCATGCATCTGATGCACAAAGCTTTAAATGTTCTTGAAGAAAAAGGAATTGCAATTTCTCCTAAGGAAAAGGAAGCTGCAATGATCGCCATTCTTCTACACGATATTGGACATGGCCCTTTTTCGCATGCTCTTGAAGGAATTCTTATTAAAAATGTTTCGCATGAAACACTGTCACTGGCATTGATGAAGGCATTGAATCAGAAACACAACGGGAAGCTCAGTATGGCAATTGATATGTTTACGAATGCATATAAGCGCCCATTTTTCAATCAATTGATATCCTCTCAATTGGATATGGATAGATTAGATTATTTGAATAGAGATAGTTTTTACTCAGGCGTGACAGAGGGTAATACCAGTACAGACAGAATTATTGCCACGCTGATGATACATGAGGAACAATTGGTTGTCGAAGAGAAAGGAATCTATTCGATTGAGAAGT
The DNA here is from genome assembly GCA_913051755.1 of uncultured Flavobacteriaceae bacterium. The sequence goes on along the minus strand of CAJXBR010000015.1, from coordinate 7,991 downwards.
TTTTACTCGCGCGAAGACTGATGTATTGGTCTGTTTATTTGCACAAAACCAGCTATGTAGCTGAGGAAGTCCTTAAACGAATAATCCTTCGTGCAAGAGAGCTGTTGAATCAAGGCACAGCCATAGACGCATCTGCTGATCTATTGTATTTTATTTCAACCTCCCATTCTTCAGTCGATCAAATTGATATGGATCATTATACTGCCATTGATGATGTTGATATTTTATCAGCTGTCAAAGCAGGGGTGAAGCATAGCGACCCTGTTTACGCATCACTTTGCAATATGGTCCTGACACGACGTTTACCAAAAATAAAAGTGAATAACGAACCATTTTCATCTGATTTTATAGAGAAGAAAAAGAATCGTGCAAAGACTAAGTTTGACATATCACCTGAAAATATGTCCTATTTTGTCTTCGATGGAGTGATGAAAAATATGGCATACGATTTGGAGCAATCACCAATATCATTAATCGATAAAAAAGGGAACACCAAGGAATTGTTAGCAGGTTCAGACCAGTCAAATTTGAAAATGCTGACCAAAGCAGTGATGAAGTATTACTGTTGTTATCCGAAATAATGTTCCAATTTTGTTATTTTTGCGTCGATGAAATATACGGCTTCCGAAATTGCTGAAATCCTAGATGGTTTTGTTGTGGGGGATGATGATGCTTGTGTTACTTCAATTGCGAAGATTGAAGAAGCTCAAAATGGTTCACTTGCCTTTTTAGCAAACCCAAAATACACAGAATTTTTATACTCGACCAAAGCATCCGTTACGCTGGTGCGTGAAAGTTTTCAGCCAGAGAAGGAGATTTCAACTACATTAGTCAAGGTTGCTGATCCTTATCTTTCGTTCACGACTATGCTTTCTCACTTCAATGGTTCTGAAAAAAAATTCAATGGTATTCACAACCATAGCCTAATCGACTCATCAGCTTCGCTGGGAACAGATTGCTATGTTGGACCATTTGCGACGATTGGGAGGGGGGTAAAGATTGGTAATAATGTAAAAATACATGATCATGTTGTTATTGAATCTGATGTAGTTATAGGAGATCACACAAGGATTTTTTCTGGCGCAAAAATTTTAACCAAATCTAAAATCGGGGCAAATTGTATTCTACACAACAATGTGGTGATTGGTTCAGATGGTTTTGGGTTTAGTCCAACTGATTCAGGCGCTTATGAAAAAATCCTACAGACTGGTTCTGTATTGATAGAGGATGATGTTGAAATCGGTTCGAACTCTACAATTGATCGTGCAACACTTGGGCAAACCATCATCCGTCAAGGAGTTAAGTTAGACAACTTAATACAAATTGCTCATAATGTTGAGGTAGGTGCTCACACTGTTATCGCTGCCCAAACTGGCATCGCTGGGTCTTCCAAAATTGGAAGTCATTGTGTTATTGGCGGACAAGTCGGTATCGCAGGTCATCTCAAAATCGGAAATCGTGTTCAAATTCAAGGTCAATCTGGCATTCTACGTAATCTTAAAGACGATGAAAAAGTGATGGGTTATCCTGCAATTGATCTTCTTTCCTACAACAAATCATATGTTCATTTTAAAAACCTAAACGAGCATATTAAAACACTTCATAATCTCCAAAAAAAACTTACTGACAATGGCTAAACAAACTACAATTGCTGATCCAATTACTCTCAAAGGTGTAGGAATTCATACAGGTGACGAAGTGACAATGACATTTAAACCTGCAGCTGCCAATCATGGTTACGCATTTCAGCGAACAGACCTGGAAGGCAGTCCCATAATCGAAGCACTTGCGCACAACGTAGCAGACACCAAGCGAGGAACTAGTCTTCAAAAAAACGGTGTAACCATTCATACTTGTGAGCATGTCTTAGCAGCTTTTGTAGGGAGTGAAGTGGACAATGTTTTGATTGAACTAAATGCTTCTGAAACACCAATCATGGATGGTTCATCCAAATTTTTTGTTGAGGCAATAGAAAAAGTTGGCATCAAAACACTCGATGCTGAAAGAGCTGAATACATTGTAAAGGAAAACATCACATATACTGATGAGGAATCGGGAAGTGAAATCACTTTGTTACCAGCAGATGACTATGAAGTCACAACCATGGTCGATTTTGGAACGAAAGTTCTCGGAACGCAAAACGCAACTCTAAAGAAGCTGAGTCAGTTTAAAAAAGAGTTTGCTGACGCTCGTACGTTTAGCTTTTTACACGAGATCGAAACCCTACTAGAAAATGGGCTGATTAAAGGTGGGGATCTTAACAATGCGATTGTGTATGTTGATAAAAAACTGTCTAAGGAAACGATGGATCGACTTCGAAAAGCATTTAATAAAACATCCATTTCCGTAAAGCCAAATGGAATTTTAGATAACCTTACGTTACATTATCCAAATGAAGCAGCACGACACAAATTGCTCGATGTGATTGGCGATTTGGCATTGATTGGAATACGCATAAGGGGTAAAGTGATCGCATCAAAACCAGGTCATGCGATCAATACAAATTTTGCTAAAAAAATGACAAAAATCATCAAAGAAGAGAAGAGAAATCGTGTGCCAAATTATGACTTAAATGTCGAGCCAGCTCTTGATGTTAATCAAATTATGAAAATCTTACCCCATCGTCCACCTTTTCTACTTGTCGATAAGATACTTGAAATTAGTAAACAACACGTTGTGGCTGTTAAAAGTGTTACAATGAATGAACCATTTTTTCGGGGGCATTTCCCTGGACAACCTGTAATGCCAGGTGTTTTACAAATTGAAGCTATGGCACAAGCAGGTGGTGTATTGGTTCTGAACACTGTTTCAGACCCTGAAAATTACCTTACTTATTTTATGAAGATTGAAAACGCCAAGTTCAAACACCCAGTTGTTCCTGGCGATACACTTGTATTTAAACTTGAGCTCTTGTCGCCTATCAGAAGGGGAATCTGTCATATGCAAGCCTATGCTTACAGTAGAGGTCGATTGACAACTGAAGCTGAAATGATGGCACAAATTGTCAAAAAAAATGAAACTAGCTTATGAATCAACCCTTAGCTTATGTTCATCCAAGAGCAGTTCTTGCAAAAAATGTGGTGATTGAACCCTTCACTACTATTGATAAAAATGTTGAAATCGGAGAAGGGACTTGGATTGGATCCAACGTCACCATCATGGAGGGCGCTCGAATCGGTAAAAATTGCTCGATTTTTCCTGGATCAGTCATTTCTGCTATTCCTCAAGACTTAAAGTTTAATGGCGAAGACTCAACTGCCGAAATAGGGGATAACACTACCATTCGAGAATGTGTGACAATCAATAGAGGTACTTCATCGAGGGGAAAAACTATTATTGGAGAAAATTGCTTGGTGATGGCGTATTCTCATGTTGCACACGATTGTATTGTTGGAAACAACTGTATCTTTTCTAACAACAGTACATTGGCTGGCCACATTACTATTGGAGATCATGTGATATTGGCTGGAATGACTGCTGTTCATCAATTCTGCTCGATTGGAAGTCATTCATTCGTCGCTGGTGGATCGTTGGTTCGAAAAGATATTCCACCTTTTGTGAAAGCTGCAAGAGAACCAATCTCTTATGTAGGGATCAACTCTGTTGGCCTTCGTCGGCGTGGGTTCACAAGTGAAAAAATTAGAGAGATTCAAAACATATACAGAATTCTTTATCAAAAAACATACAACAACACTCAAGCTGTTGAAATCATTGAAGCGGAAGTAGAAGTCTCAAAAGAAAGAGACGAGATTTTACAGTTTATTCGTGACTCACAGCGAGGGATCATGAAAGGATACTCCAAAACATCATAGACTATGGCATCAACCTCTGATATTCGTAAAGGACTTTGTATTCGTTATAACCACGATATCTATAAAATCGTTGAATTTTTACATGTTAAGCCTGGAAAAGGACCAGCCTTTGTGCGTACAAAACTTAAAAGCGTGACCAATGGAAAGGTCATCGACAACACCTTTTCGGCAGGACATAAGATTGATGATGTTCGTGTCGAAACGCGTAAATACCAGTTTTTGTACAATGATGGCGAAACCTATCACTTTATGAACACTGATGATTATAATCAAATCGAACTCCAAAAAAGTATTTTAGATGCACCCCAGCTTTTGAAAGAAGGAGAACACGTAACAGTGATGACCAATGCTGATGATGGCATACCATTATCTGTTGATATGCCAGCAAGTGTGGTATTGAAGGTTACTCATAGCGAACCAGGAGTAAAGGGAAATACAGCAACCAATGCAACCAAGCCTGCAACCCTCGAAACAGGTGCAAAAATCAATGTCCCGTTGTTTATCAATGAGGGTGATAAAATTAAATTAGATACCGAAAAATCAACCTATATCGAACGAATTAAAGAATAGTTATGAGCGTATTGGTCAATAAACACTCGAAAATAATTGTACAAGGCTTCACAGGAAGTGAAGGTAGCTTTCACGCCGAACAGATGATTGCTTATGGCACTCAAGTCGTTGGGGGTGTTACACCTGGAAAAGGAGGGCAAACACATCTAGATAAACCTGTTTTTAATACAGTGAAAGAGGCAGTCGCTGCTGTCAAAGCAGACACCTCAATCATATTTGTACCCCCTGCCTTTGCTGCTGATGCAATCATGGAGGCAGCCGATGCAGGTATTCAAGTCATCGTCACGATTACTGAAGGTATACCTGTTGCTGATATGATGAAAGCAGTTTCGTATGTGAAAGAACGAAATGCACGTCTTTTGGGACCCAACTGCCCAGGCGTAATCACCCCAGATGAGGCAAAGGTTGGTATCATGCCAGGGTTTGTGTTTAAAAAAGGAAATGTTGGAATTGTTTCCAAATCGGGGACACTAACTTATGAGGCAGCTGATCAGGTCGTGGAAGAAGGACTTGGCATCTCTACCGCCATTGGTATAGGTGGTGACCCAATCATTGGTACAACCACGAAAGAAGCAGTAGAGTTACTAATAAATGATCAGGAAACAGAGTGTATTGTCATGATAGGTGAAATTGGTGGTCAACTTGAGGCAGATGCTGCCCGTTGGGTGCATGAACAAGGAAATCCCAAGCCAGTCGTTGGTTTTATTGCAGGGGAAACAGCTCCAAAAGGTCGAACCATGGGTCATGCAGGTGCAATTATTGGTGGGGCAGAGGACACTGCTGAGGCCAAAAAGAAAATCATGATTGATTTTGGAATCCACGTCGTTGACTCCCCAGCTGAAATTGGAAAAAAAGTTGCTCAAATCTTAAATTAAAAAAATGAAATTACTCGAAAATAAAACTGTATTAATCACTGGCGCAAGTCGTGGTATTGGGCGTGGGATCGCCACAGTTTTTGCAGAACATGGTGCCAATATTATCTTTACCTATAGTTCTTCAGTAGATGCTGCTAATGTTCTTGAGAAAGAATTGCAATCGATAGGTGTACAAGCCAAAGGATACCAATCCAACGCAGCTGACTTCGGTCAGGCTCAAGAATTGATAGAGAAAGTATTGGCAGATTTCAGTACTATCGACGTGCTAATCAATAATGCTGGAATTACCAAAGACAATTTACTGATGAGAATTTCAGAAGATGACTTTGATAAAGTGATTGAAGTCAACCTGAAATCTGTCTTCAATCTGACAAAAGCTGTGCAACGCACAATGTTGAAACAACGACATGGAAGTATCATTAATATGAGCTCTATTGTTGGAGTGAAGGGCAATTCAGGACAATCGAATTATGCAGCATCAAAAGCAGGTATCATTGGCTTTTCAAAGTCAATAGCGCTTGAACTTGGATCGCGTAACATTCGATGCAATGTAATTGCGCCTGGATTTATCGAAACTGAGATGACTGCTCAACTATCGGAAGACGTTGTGGCAGGATGGCGTATAGGCATTCCGCTCAAGCGGGGTGGATCGCCAACAGATGTTGCCAATGCATGTGTTTTTTTGGCTTCCGACTTGTCGAGCTACATCACTGGACAGGTTTTAAATGTAGATGGTGGAATGCTTACTTAACTTTATAATTTATATCAATGAATAATTTACCAAAACTTGGACTACCAATCACTGTATTATTTTTCGTAGCACTCATTATTCTTTTCCGATCAGCTGTGAACATCGGCTATGGAGAGGCTGGAGTTGTATGGAAACGATTTGGTGGGGGTACAGTCGTTGACAAACCCGCACTGACAGAGGGTTTTCATATCATTGCACCTTGGAACAAGGTGTATGTCTATAATATCAAACAACAAGAAGAATTTGAAAGCGGTATGCGCGTTTTATCTTCGAATGGTCTTGAAATCTCATTAGATGTTTCTGTCCTCTATCAGCCAGATATCGAGGAGTTGGGCTTGCTTCACAAAACAAAAGGCGAGGATTATCTAAACATTGTGATTGTTCCTGAAATTCGTGCAGTTGCGCGCTCTGTTATTGGAAGATATACCCCTGAACAGTTGTACTCCTCTAAACGGGATGCTATTCAAAATGAAATCTATGAGGAAACTAAAAAGAAAGTAGAGCCACAACATGTACAAATCAACTCTGTTTTGGTACGTGATGTGACCTTACCGCCTTCCATCAAGGAGGCAATTCAACGTAAGCTTACCCAAGAGCAAGAAGCACTTGAGTACGAGTTCCGATTGGAAAAAGCTAAACAAGAAGCAGAGAAAGTACGTATCGAAGCTGAAGGTAAAGCACTTGCCAATCGAATCCTAAACGCCTCTCTTACAAGAAATATTCTTCTTGAAAAAGGGATTGAAGCCACCTTGCAATTATCAGAATCGACAAATGCAAAAGTGATTGTAATTGGCAGTGGGAAAGATGGTTTACCAATAATTTTGGGCAATCAATAGTGATTTTTTAAAATTTTGTTTGATATTTGCAATCGAAATGAAAAAAAACACACATATCCATCGCCTATTTTTCTTGTCTCAGACGAGTTGAGTTGGATATGATATAATTTATTCCAAACCCGTTTGAGATTCAAGCGGGTTTTTTTGTTTGCATAAATTGAAATCGTGAAAAAAAAGTTACACATCGCAGTTCAAAAGTCTGGAAGACTCCATGACGAATCATTGAAACTCCTCAATGACTGCGGAATCTCTATCGACAATGGCAAAGACCAGTTAAAAGCAGTCGCTCGTAATTTTCCTCTAGAAATCTTTTACTTGCGTAATGGGGATATCCCCCAATATCTTCGTGACGGAGTTGTTGATATTGCGATTATTGGTGAAAATTTACTTTTTGAAAAAGGAGATGATATCTCTATAAAAGAAAAGTTAGGATTTTCGAAATGTCGGGTGTCGATTGCTATTCCGAAAGAGGACAACTACAAGGGTATTGAAAGCTTAACAGGGAAGAAAATCGCAACTTCCTATCCAAATACAGTGAAGGGATTCCTTAGAGAAAATGGGATTGACGCTGAGCTTCATATCATCAATGGCTCAGTAGAAATCGCTCCGAATATTGGCTTATCTGACGCGGTTTGCGATATTGTTTCCAGTGGCTCCACCTTATTTAAAAACAACCTTAAAGAAGTCGAGGTGTTGTTTAAATCTGAAGCCGTTCTCGCAGCCAGCAGTACCTTGGATGCTGAAAAGAATGAAATCTTAAAAAAATTACAGTTTCGTATTCAATCAGTGTTGAAAGGACGTCAGTCTAAGTATATTTTGATGAATGTGCCCAATGACAGTATTGATAGGATATCGTCTATACTTCCCGTGTTAAAATCCCCAACGGTATTACCTTTGGCCGAACCGGGTTGGAGCTCACTTCACTCTGTGATCAATGAGGGGAAATTCTGGGAAGTCATCGACGAATTAAAAGCCGCTGGTGCACAAGATATTTTGGTTTGCCCAGTAGAAAAAATGGTCTTATGAAAACGGTTTTGAGCCCAACTACCGATCAATGGAGTGAGCTAACTGCACGCCCAACGGTATCTTTAGATGATGTCATGCCAGTTGTGGACGAAGTCTTTGGCGCAATTCAACGGCAAGGGGA
>CAJXBR010000014.1 GCA_913051755.1 uncultured Flavobacteriaceae bacterium | reverse complement strand
ATTCGAGCAAAAGACATTATGAACCCTAACCCCAAAATTATTGAAGCTAATATCCTCGCTTCCGAGGCATTAAACACCATGCAAAAGAACAACATCAGCCAATTGTTGGTCATGAAAAATGATAAATTTATTGGTATTGTACACCTGCACAACATCTTAAATGAAGGAATTAGCTAATGGCTGATAGAGAAATGTCTTTTTTGGAGCATCTCGAAGATTTACGATGGCATCTTCTTCGCTCAATTACAGCGATTCTGATTGCAGCTCTCGCTGCTTTTTTAGCAAAAGATTTTGTCTTTGATGTGTTGCTTTTTGGACCAAAAAAAACAGATTTCCTAACCTATCGACTACTGTGTCAAGCGTCCAATCTATTGGGATTTGACGACGGGTTTTGTATCAGTGAATTACCTTTTCGAATCCAAAGTCGCACCATGGCTGGGCAATTTTCAGCACATATTTGGACGTCGATAACCCTTGGGATTGTCGTCTCATTTCCTTATGTTATTTATCAGTTTTGGAAATTTATAAGCCCAGGACTTTACTCGCACGAAAGAAAAACAGCAAGTGGATTTATTTCGATATCATCGTTGTTGTTCTTCATGGGGGTTTTGTTTGGCTATTATGTTGTTACACCCCTCTCCATTCGCTTTTTGGGTAGTTACACTGTAAGTGCGGAGATTTTTAATGACTTTGATCTAAGTAGCTACACAGCTTTGGTTCGCGCATCTGTTCTGGCTTCTGGTATCATTTTTGAACTTCCGATTTTAGTTTATTTTCTTACAAAAATTGGACTGATTACTCCTAAATTCATGCGCAAGTACAGAAAAATAGCACTGGTATTGGTCATGTTTTTATCTGCCGTAATCACACCACCCGATGTTGCCAGTCAAATCATCGTGGCTATTCCTGTTCTAATTTTATATGAGTTGAGTATTTTTATCTCCAAAAGAGTGATTCGAAAAATGAATAAAAAAACATACAAATGAAGTTGAAGCTCGCTGCCAATCACATATCAAAAATCTATGGCAAACGAAAGGTCGTTAACGATGTCAGTATACATGTAAGTCAAGGAGAAATTGTAGGCTTACTTGGGCCAAATGGTGCTGGCAAAACAACTTCTTTTTACACCATAGTTGGTCTGATCAAGCCTAGTGCAGGTGAGGTTTTACTCGACAATACTGACATTACATCCTTTCCAATGTACCAAAGAGCGCAGAATGGAATTGGATATTTGGCACAAGAATCATCTGTATTTCGCAAGCTGAGTGTTGAAGATAACATCCGATGTGTGCTGGAACTCACGAAGTTGAGCAAGGCTGAACAAAATAAAAAAACAGAATCATTATTAGAGGAATTTAGCTTAACTACCATTCGAAAAAACAGAGGTGATTTGCTTTCAGGGGGAGAGCGACGTCGCACAGAGATTGCTCGTGCATTGGCAACAGATCCTAAATTTTTACTTCTTGACGAGCCCTTTGCTGGTGTTGATCCAGTAGCAGTTGAGGACATCCAAAAAATTGTAGCTCACTTGAAGAAAAAAAATATCGGCATTCTCATTACTGATCACAATGTACAAGAAACACTGGCAATTACTGACAGAACCTATTTGATGTTTGAGGGTAAAATTCTAAAAGCAGGCAAACCCGAGGATCTGGCAAATGACGAAATTGTACGCAAGGTATATCTGGGCAAAAACTTTGAATTGCGAAAAAAGAAAGTCACGCTGTAAACCTCGCCACAAGGCTAAAGATCAAAGAGAATAAGGTGTATATAGTGATGACAATACTCCAAGCGAGATGACCAAATTGCACCCACAGAGCGATCATCAAAACAATCATCAACAATAACTTTAAAACAGAAAGTAGAGAATATTTTAGCTTTATGCGATTAAACGCAAAAGAACTGTTCAACAAAAAGGAAGTGACAATTACAGCCCCAACAATCAAGTTGAAAGTGATTTCAGTTTCAATGTATGTGAGGCCGATCCAAAACAAAGCATTTGCAGGAGTTGGCAAACCAGAAAAGTGGACATTGTTTTGATCACTATTATTGTAGTTCGCCAAACGATATGCAGAGGCAAGTGTTATTATAAATCCAATAAAAAACCAGGGGAAATCTACATCCAAAATACTAAGCATCACAGTGGCAACTGCCCCTGGAACAACCCCAAAACTAATGACATCAGCTAAGGAATCAAGATGTTTTCCAAATTCACTGGTTGTACCTAGCGCACGCGCAAAAAAACCATCAAAAAAATCGAAAACACAACAAATAAGGACACAATAGGTCGCAGTTTCAAAATCTATAACTGAAATATAATAAAGAGCAAAGCAACCAACTGCAGCGTTGGCCAGCGTAAATAAATTTGGGAGGAGTTTCATAACGCGAAGATAACAAAGTAAACAACACTAACTCGCCACCCTTTTTTATATCTTTGAACAGATGAATAGTAATCTATCCAAAAGCATTCTCAGTGCTTTATTATTGACGCTAGCATGGCCAATGAATGGCCTTTCTTTACTTATTTTTATCGCATTTGTCCCCTTGCTTCAAATCTTATATCATCAGCCTGAAAAAAAATCAAAACGAACAACTGCTCACTTTTTTCTGAGCTTTTTTCTTTGGAATTTGGGTATATCGTGGTGGATATGGAATGCATCAGCCTTCGGAATGTTTTTTGCTGTACTTGTGAATAGTTCTCTGATGACAGTTGTCTTTATGCTTTCACGAATGGTCATTAGAAAGCTATCGATACAAGCTGGATTGTTATTTCTGACAACTTTTTGGATGAGTTTCGAACTCCTACACCTTCATTGGGATTTTTCGTGGCCTTGGCTTCAACTCGGAAATGTATTTTCTGAAACAACCTCATGGATACAATGGTATGAATATACAGGAGTATTTGGTGGGAGTTTGTGGGTGATACTTGTAAATATTTTGTTTTTTAAAGCAATACGAGCAAATACATTTCGATTGCGAAAAATGGCTATTGCAGTTCTCACCATAGCAATTCCAGTCTGTATATCACTAGCGATTTATGCCAATCATCAACCTCAAAACAACAAAGCTGTTGAGGTTGTTATAGCACAACCTAATATCGATCCTTATGAAGAAAAGTTTGTCGCAAGTGACCTAGAACAAGCCAAAGCACTCTTTACGCTAATCAAACCAGAGCTCACGCCAACAACTGACTTAATTCTAGCACCTGAGACTTATTTTACAGAGGGGTTTGGCTATTCCTTACCAAGCTTATCATCGAGCTATCTCTACCAAAGTATCAGCGAAGAGATGTCGCAAATCGAATCCATCCAACTGTTGACAGGCATTCAACTGTTTCAGGTGTATTCAAAAGCTGACAAAACACCAACTTCAAATAAGATGGGCAACCAGTGGGTGGATTTTTACAACAGTGCATTTTTAAGTGGAACCAATCCCTTGCAGGTCTACCACAAGTCCAAGCTGGTCGTTGGGATTGAAACCCTCCCCTACAAACAAATTATTGAGCCCCTTTTTGGCAACATTATGCTTGATCTGGGTGGTACAGTTCGCAGTCGAGCAGTGGATACTAATCGAAAAGTATTTCAACTCAAAAATGGCAGTAAAGTGGGGCCAATCATATGTTATGAATCTGTATATGGGAGTTTTGTTGGAGGTTATGTGCGCAATGGTGCAGAGTTCTTGGCTGTCATGACCAATGATGCGTGGTGGGGAACAACTCCAGGTCATCGCCAATTGCTGAGTTATACAAAACTGCGAGCGATAGAAACACGCCTGCCCATTGTAAGGTCTGCCAATTCAGGCATATCAGCAATAATCAACTCATATGGCGAGGTCATAAAACAAATCCCTTATCTAAAAAGAGACGCCATGTCTGTGACCATCGTTCCACAAAATCAATTGACGTTTTATGTCAAATACGGAGATTATATTGCACGTTTGTCATTGTTTGTTTCAGTACTTCTGTTATTGATCTCCATTACACGAAAAAAACTGATTTTTAGCTAGTTATAAAAATTGACTTAACTTAGCAAAAAAATTGCGCCTATCACTCTGGTAGGTTACGTCTATGAAAATCTACACGAAAACTGGAGATCAAGGAATGACCTCTTTATATGGAGGTGAGCGAGTATCAAAAAGCCATTTGCGTATTGAAACCTATGGAACTATTGATGAGCTCAATGCTTGGATGGGAATGATTGCATCCAACTCAGAATCACAGTATTACCATCGTGACTTGATTAAAATCCAAAACGATTTGTTTGTTTTAGGTGCTATGCTTGCTGTAGATGGCGAACATACCGACCTGCGTATTCAAAAAATCACTGATCAAGATATCAAGTGGATTGAAAAATGTATCGATAAAATTGTGTCCGACCTTCCTCCGATGACACATTTTATCCTCCCTGGTGGAAGTGAAACAGCATCGCACGCTCATCTGGCCAGATGTGTTTGCAGACGTGCCGAAAGGTTAACCGTTACACTCGGCAAAAGTGCATACGTGGATGATATTGGCGTGATTTATCTCAATCGACTTTCAGATTATTTGTTTTGCCTTGCTCGTTTGATATGTAAAAACGCTGGTAATGAGGAAGTTAAGTGGATTCCAAGAATCTAGGAGTTTTGCTTGCATAATTCGGTTAAACCTATATTTTTGCATTTTAATACAGTAGACTATGTATTGGACTTTAGAGCTTGCATCCTACCTCAGTGATGCGCCTTGGCCAGCAAACAAAGACGAACTCATCGACTTTGCCATACGAACGGGTGCACCGCTTGAAGTTGTCGAAAACCTTCAAGCCATTGAGGACGAAGGAGAAATATATGAGTCAATCGACGAGATTTGGCCTGATTACCCAACCGACGATGATTATCTTTGGAATGAGGATGAGTATTAAAAATTTTTAGCTTCATCATTTATTCGATCAAAGCCCTTTTTTTCCTTATTTTTGATGTCTTTGATAGCAAACCATGAGTATTTTAAATCGTGTCTTAAATGTTTTTGTTGGAGATAAATCCAGAAAAGATTTAAAATCTATTCAACCCATCGTTTCTCAAATTCTTGCAGAAGAGAAAAAACTCTCTGACATTTCAAACGATGAATTGAGAAGCAAAACCAAAGAATTTAAAGACCAAATTCAAGACATTCGAAGCCCATTTCAAGAAAAAATAAATACCCTATTAGCACAAATTGATCAGAGCGATGATATTGACGAGAAAGAATTATTGTACACTGAAATTGATGCACTCAATGAAGAATCCAATAATGAAGTTTCATCTTTTCTCGATCAGATCCTACCATCGGCATTTGCAGTTGTCAAAGAAACTGCCAAACGATTTACCAACAATACAGAAATTGAGGTTACAGCAAATCCCTTTGACAGAGAAATTTCAGCGACAAAAGCTTATGTGAAGCTCAAAGGAGATCAGGCAACTTGGTTCAATTCTTGGGACGCAGCAGGCAAACAAGTCACATGGGATATGATCCACTACGACGTACAGCTGATTGGGGGAATCATCCTTCATCAAGGTAAAATTGGTGAAATGCAGACAGGCGAGGGTAAAACGCTTGTTGCGACACTTCCTGTGTACCTCAATGCCTTGAGTGGCAGTGGTGTTCATTTGGTCACTGTGAATGATTATCTTGCTAAGAGAGACAGCGCTTGGATGGCACCTATCTTTGAGTTCCATGGTCTTAGTGTTGACTGTATCGATTATCACAAACCAAACTCTGCTGAACGTCGCAAAGCCTATATGGCTGATGTCACCTATGGAACAAACAATGCTTTTGGGTTTGACTATTTGCGTGATAACATGGCACATTCGATCGAGGATATGGTGCAACGTGTGCACAATTATGCTATTGTAGACGAGGTTGATTCAGTCTTGATCGATGATGCGAGAACACCATTAATCATTTCAGGACCAGTCCCAGAGGGTGATCGTCATGAGTTTACTGAGCTTAAGCCAAAGGTTGCGCAACTGTTTCAAAATCAAAGACAATATATCAACACTGTTTTGGCCGAAGCGAAAAAACACATCGCCGAAGGCAATGTTGTAGATGGTGGATTTATGCTTCTTCGCGCCTTTCGAGGACTTCCAAAAAACAAAGCGCTGATCAAGTTTTTGAGTCAAGAGGGTGTTCGACAACTTCTGCAAAAGACAGAAGGGCAATATATGCAGGACAACAACCGAGAGATGCCCATAATTGATGCTGAATTGTTTTTTGTGATCGATGAAAAAAACAATCAAATTGAACTCACAGACAAGGGCATTGAGCATTTGTCCAATGACAAAAACAATACTAATTTTTTTGTTTTACCAGACTTAGGGGCTGAAATTGCCGAAATTGAAAGCAAAGGACTTGATGCCAAAATCGAAGCTGATGAAAAGGAAAAGTTATTCAGTGATTTTAGTGTAAAGAGTGAACGCATACACACCTTAAATCAGCTGTTAAAGGCCTACACTCTTTTTGAAAAAGATGTCGCCTATGTTGTGATGGACAATCAGGTAAAGATTGTCGATGAACAAACAGGACGTATTATGGAAGGTCGTCGTTATTCCGACGGATTGCATCAAGCGATTGAGGCAAAGGAGAATGTTAAGATCGAATCTGCTACGCAAACTTTTGCCACCATAACCCTTCAAAACTACTTCAGAATGTATCGCAAACTAGCAGGAATGACTGGTACTGCAATAACTGAATCAGGTGAGTTTTGGGAAATTTATGAGCTTGATGTTGTTGAAATTCCAACCAACCGACCAATTGTAAGGAATGACGAAAATGATCTGATTTATAAAACCAAAAGGGAAAAGTACAACGCTGTAATTGAACAAGTTACACAACTTTCAAATGCAGGTCGCCCGGTGTTGATTGGTACGACTTCAGTCGAAATATCAGAACTCTTAAGTCGAATGCTTCAGCGTCAAAATGTAAAACATAACGTTCTAAATGCAAAGCTCCATAAAAAAGAGGCCGACATCGTAGCTGAAGCTGGACATGCAGGCATAGTAACGATTGCAACTAACATGGCTGGACGCGGTACAGATATCAAAATTAATGATGCTGTCAAAACTGCTGGTGGATTGGCCATTATTGGTACAGAACGCCATGACTCAAGACGAGTAGATCGGCAGCTTCGAGGTCGTTCGGGACGACAAGGAGACCCTGGGAGTTCGCAGTTTTATGTCTCTTTGGAGGATAATTTGATGCGCTTGTTTGGCTCTGAACGCGTTGCCAAAATGATGGATCGTATGGGCGTTAAGGAGGGAGAAGTGATTCAACATTCTTTGATGACCAAATCGATTGAACGTGCCCAGAAAAAGGTAGAGGAAAACAACTTTGGTATTCGCAAGCGTCTTCTCGAGTATGATGATGTGATGAATGCCCAGCGAGAAGTGGTTTACAAGCGCCGTAAACATGCACTTAAAGGTGAGCGTTTAAAGGTGGACATTTCAAATATGATATATGAAACTGCAGAGAATATTGTTGAAAACAACCTCGATGCAAAAGATTACAAAAACTTTGATTTTGAGTTGATTCGTTTCTTCTCAATAAGCTCGCCTGTCGATGCGCAAGAATTTGAAACCATAGATCAATCGACTTTAATCGATCAGGTTTATGAAGCAGCCTATGAGCGTTTTCAAAACAAGACCAAGCAAAGTGCTGAACAGGTGTTTCCTGTGATCAAGGACGTATATGAAAATCCCTCTAATAAGTTTGAACGCATTGTTGTTCCCTTTACTGATGGTAAAAAAACACTGAATGTTGTTACAAACCTAAAGAATGCATACGAATCAGGGGGGAAACAGTTGATAGAAGATTTTGAAAAAAACATCAGCTTAGCAATCATCGATGACTCTTGGAAAGAACACTTGCGAAAAATGGATGAGTTGAAGCAATCTGTTCAGTTGGCAGTCCATGAACAAAAAGATCCTTTGTTGATCTACAAATTTGAATCCTTTGAGCTTTTTAAAGCCTTGATGGATAAAATCAATAAAGACATTATCTCATTTTTATTTAAGGGAGAATTGCCAGCACGCGAAAGCCAGCCCATACGCGAAGCGAGAAACGTTCGGCGTAAACAAAACACAAAAGCTTTAAAAGAAGAAGTGTTGAACTCTGATGAAATGGCAATGCGAAATCGACAGGTTGGTGCGTCTGCAGGACAAAGACAGAGAGAAGTTGTTGAAACCATTGTTCGTGATAAACCAAAAATTGGTAGAAATGAAAAGGTTGATATCCAACACATCGCTTCTGGAAAAGTGAAAACTGTGAAGTTCAAACAAGCCGAACCACTGCTGATTAAAGGAGAATGGATTTTGATTGAAAAATCATGATTGTAATCATTGGCCCTGCGCATCCATATCGAGGGGGAATTGCTGACACAAATGAATCTTTAGCGAAAGCACTTATTGATTTGGGATATGATATTAAGCTGTTTACTTTTTCACGCCTATATCCAAATCGACTTTTTCCAGGCAAAACACAATTTAGCAGCAAACCAAAACCTGAAAAAATTGATATTGAAAGGAGCATCGACTCTGTTCGACCAATGTCATGGTTCAGAACTGCAAGAACAATCAACAAAATGACCCCTTCAATTGTAATTTTTCGCTACTGGACTCCTTTTTTAGGGCCATGTTTGGGAACAATCGCTCGTTTGGTTCGATCCAAATGTATCACAATTGTTGACAATGCCAAAGGCCATGAGCCCAAATTTAGCGAGTCCTTTTCTCTGCGATATGTGTTGGGAGCTCAAGATGGCTTGATTTCACTTTCAAATTACACTTCAAATCAGTTGGGGTTTATTAAAAAGATACCTCTCATCACTTGCCCACATCCAATCAATTGTGGACTGGCACCAATGATTGAACAAGAAAAAGCAAGGGCAATTTTAGGTCTTGACAACAATGCTCCTGTTGTATTGTTTTTTGGACTGATTCGAAAATACAAAGGGGTTGATTTCCTGATTGAGGCTGTGGCACAGCTCAAAAACCAATTTCCTAATCTTCGAGTGTTGATCGTTGGCGAACCCTATGTGTCGATAAAGCCTTATTTGAAAAAAACAAAAGAGCTTGGCTTGGATGATTTGATAAGTTTTCACACAACCTATGTAGAGGACAAAGATGTTGGGGTTTGGTTTTCTGCTTGTGATTGTGTTGTGCAACCCTATCAGGCAGCAAGTCAGAGTGGTATTACGCCAATGGCACTGCATTATCATAGGCCAATGGTTGTGACAGATGTTGGTGGGTTGTCAGAGGGACTCAAGATGCCTGTTGCAAAAATTGTTACCCCTTTTGTTAGCAATATTGCCGATGGTCTTGCAAACGTTTTGAAATCAGAACAACCTTTAAAAAATGAATTTGCGCCTTACCTAAAGCAAAGAAGTTGGAAAAGTTTTGCCAAGAAAATAATCACTTTTGCACAATCTTTGTAATAACATCCAAAAATCTTTTTTATGAAAACTTCAATCGCCTACTCCTTTTTGTTCGTGATGATTTATCTTTTTATATCCTCTTGTCAAATCGCACCACCAAAGATCACGAACAATGCAGTAGCGGTTGGTTTGCCAAACGCCCCTACCCTTCAGCAATATAAAACTACTTATTTTGCATCTGGTTGCTTTTGGTGTGTCGAAGCCATTTATGAAAGTGTTTATGGTGTTGTGGAAGTGATTTCAGGCTATGCTGGCGGAACCACTGTCAATCCAAATTATCAGCAAATTGGCACTGGACGTACAGGTCATGCCGAAACAGTAGAGGTATACTACGATCCTGAAAAGGTTGATTTTAAAACGCTGTTGGCTGTTTTTTTCGATTCACATGACCCAACAACAAAAAATCGTCAAGGGCCAGACAGAGGCACACAGTATCGTTCGATTGCTTTCTATAGCAATGAACAGGAAAAGAAAATCATTGAAGACTACATCGAAGAGTTGACGAACAAGCAAGTGTTTAGCAACCCTATTGTAACTGAAATCAAGCCCCATACTGTGTTTTACAAAGCTGAAGAATATCACCAAGATTTTGAAAAACTAAATCCATCACATCCTTATGTTCGTCAGATTTCAATTCCACGCTTAAACAATTTTAAGCAAAAAAGGCCTGAGGTTTTAAAAGAGAGTAAATGACAATAATTGAAGGATCACTAGGTGTTTGTTTACAAGGATTAAGGGAGAAAAAACCGACGTGCAATACGCGCAAAAAAGAAGCCAACAAGCGATCCAAAAAAAGCACCACTTAGAATATCTATTGGGTAATGAACCCCAACATAAACTCTGCTGTAAGCAACGATAGCAGCCCACAATAGTAGCCAGCGCATGGTGGGAGAAATCGCCTTAAAAAATGTAATAAAGAAAACTGCTAAAGCAAAGGAGTTTGAGGCGTGACCTGAAAAAAATCCGTATAAACCACCACATCGTTCTTTCACCAAACGCATCAAAGGTGCTATTTCTGGGTCATGACAAGGGCGCAGTCGTTCAAAGCCATCCTTGAACAAGTTGGTGGTTTGATCTGTACAACTGATGAGCAAGGCAATTGTGAGGACATACCATAGGCCCTTCTTCCAGCCAATGTGTTTAAATGAATATATCAACAAAAACAGATATAGCGGTATCATATTGTATTTATTGGTCATAAACAACCAAAAGCCATCCCAATTTGAAGTCCCAAGAGAATTTAAAAATAAAAAAAGCTGTTTGTCAAGCTGTATCATTCGTAGGTTGAAATTTCACGATCATAAAATTGAGTGGCCTCTTTCACCCAATGTGAAACCTCCTGAACTGCTATGTCCTTGTCCTCATTATTAAATGATTCCCACCATTCAATTTCATCGTTTTGAAGGTTGATAACAAAGCGAGGAAAAGTAGTGTGAATAACAAAAATTGACGCTGGGCTTTCTGATGAATCAGCTAAAAGAAATTCAGGTAATTGTTCCATTGTTGCGAATAAGTTTGTTGGTTTGATACAAAAAACGAAGATACAATAACAATGAAGATGCGACCAAACCAGCCAAAAGTCCGATCCATACGCCAAATGATCCTAGAGGTGTGAATAGGCCGAGGTAAACCATGGTAGTAAATCCGACCAGCCCATATGATGCAAAGCAAATCCAGGTAGGAACAATAACATCTTGCAATCCACGCAAGGCACCAAGTGCAACCACTTGTGCTCCATCAAAGATTTGAAAAAAGGCAGCGACTAAAAATAAAGAGGAAGCGATTGTTGCCACCTCAATCACATCAACTGCTGTTGAGGATTCGAGATACAACCACGGAAAAGCATCTTTGGCGAAAATAAAGACCACTGCAAAGATGATATCAATGATTAAAGTGAGTAAAAACACTGACTGGGCAATACGACGAAGGTCGATAAATGCACCCAATCCCTTTTGATTACCAACCCTTACCATGGCTGCTACGCTCAACCCCATAGCGACCATAAAAGTCATAGATGATATGTTGAGTGCAATTTGATTTGCTGCTTGTTCATTTTTGCCCAATAGTCCACATACCCATATTGCAGATGTGAAAAATGTAACTTCAAACAGCATTTGAAGTGCTGAGGGAAACCCCAAGCTGAAGAGCTTTCGCATTTGCACTTTGGAATAGGTTTGTTGCCAAATTCCTTTCATATAGTACGATAGTTTTTTATGAAACCGAATCAAAAGAATCAATGCGAAAAGCATCACTATTCGTGAGAGCAGTGTTCCAATCGCAGCACCAGTTATGCCCCATGCAGGGAAGCCCCATTTACCAAATATCAATACATAATTGACAAGTACATTGACGACATTGGCAAGTACAGTTGCATACATGGAATATCGAGTTAGCGACATCCCATCTGTAAATTGCTTAAATGCCTGAAAAACAATCAATGGAAATAGCGAAACAGCTACCCACTTTAAGTAGGGAAATGCCAATTCGACAACCTCATCGGGTTGTCCCATAGAGAACATTAAATTCCGAGATAGGTAAACTGATAAAAACAATGCCAATCCCAAAACAAAACACCACAACAATCCATGACAGAAAATGGATTTGACTTCTGCTGGTCGTTTAGCGGAATCCCCCTCAGCTACTAGTGGGGTTATAGCAGTTGAGAATCCAATACCAACCGACATGGCAATAAAAATAAAGCTGTTGCCAAGAGAGATCGCTGCCAGTTCAGCTGTTCCGAGTTGCCCAACCATAATATTGTCAATAAACTGAACAAAGGAGTGTCCTAGCATACCAATTATGACTGGATAAGACAATTTTAGGTTGTATGAAAACTCTTTGGTATAAGCAGCTATATTCAAAGTATAATTATTTGTTTTCTATTGGCGATCCTCCAACAAGGCCATAGGTGTCATATAGATAGATAAGGGAAGTTAAGGTAGCCGCTCCCAATTCAAGTTCTCTTTTGTTGACAGCATCGAAGGTATCTGTAGCTGCGTGATGATGATCGAAATAGCGTTGAGAGTCAGGGCGTAAACCAGCCAATACATTTGTTTTGGTTTTTAGTGGCCCAATATCTGCACCACTGCCTCCTTTTTCAAAATAATGAATCAAATAGGGCTTAAAAAGGGGTTCCCATGATCTAATTTGCACAAACTCATAATCAGGAAGGTCAAAATTAAAACCTCTAGGGGTAAATCCACCTGCATCTGACTCAAGAGCAAAAATATGAGTCTCTCCTTTCAAGGCAGCCATTTCGGCATACTTTCGACCTCCCCTTAGACCATTTTCTTCATTCATAAACAATACCACACGTAGTGTGCGTTTGGGTTTGTATTGCAATTGCTGAAACAATCTTAAGACCTCCATCGATTGCACACAGCCTGCACCATCATCATGCGCGCCATCACCTAAATCCCAAGAGTCGAGATGACCCCCAACCAAAATTATTTCATCTGGATACTCTGATCCAGTGATTTCTCCAATGACATTATACGACAATACATCGTCATACTGCTTGCACTGTTGGCGAAATAAAAATTTGAGTTTTGGTGCGATTTTAAGAAGGTTGCTCAACTTCTCTGCAGCGTTGGTACTTATTGCAGCAGCTGGTATGCGCTTGCTGATTGGTTGATCACCATAACTCATTGCACCTGTATGTGGATGGTCATCCATACGAAGACTCATCGAACGTACGATCACCCCAATAGCACCATATTTACTAGCCTGTCGAGCACCATCATAACGTTGATTGACACAACCCCCATAAGCAGAGAATGTACTGATCAAATCTGCTTGCATGGGGCGATTGAAAAACACAATTTTACCATCGATTTTTTCTCGTCCCAAAGCTGCCAACTCTTGAAAATTTTGCACCTCTACAACATTTGCTTTTAAACCAACTGATGGTGTTGCGACTGAGCCACCAAGCGCAGTTATCGGAACATTGAATGTTACGCCTGGCTCTGTTTCAATCAATGCAAATTCTTTTGGTCCTCGCACCCACTTTGGCACCAATACAGGCTGTAGCCACACTTTGTCAAGGTTTAACTTTTCCAATTCTTCCTTTGACCACTCTACAGCACGTTCTGCACTGAGCGACCCTGAAAGTCGCCCACCGATTTGGTTTGTTAGGTAGTCTAACCAATCGTAAGCTTTTCCGTCAAGGAGTGCTGTTCTGTAAATCGATTGGAGCATCAATGAGTCTATTTTCTGCTGGGCTTCAGAGTAAAACATTGTCAGCAGAACTGTTATTAGGGCATACTTTTTCATGGGGATATATGATTTAGTGATTGACATATTGTTTGACATCTGATGCTGCGATAGGATCATCCGATAAAATATGAAGACGCTCAACTACATTGCGAAGTTGCCTGACGTTTCCAGTCCAATCTAGCTCTGTCAATAGGCGAACTGCTTCATCTTCAATCGATTTATATGGCGTTAAATGTGCTTTAAAATGATCAATCAATAATGGGATATCGTCACGTCTTTCATTCAGTGGAGGCACTTGAATTTCGATGACAGCAATGCGATGAAACAAATCTTCTCGAAAACGGTTTGCTTTGATTTCTTCAGCCAAATTTTTGTTGGTCGCAGCAACAACTCTTACATCAACAGATATATCTTTATCACTTCCTACGCGTTGTATTTTGTGCTCTTGTAGTGCACGCAACACTTTGGCTTGAGCAGAAAGACTCATATCACCAATTTCATCTAAAAAAAGTGTACCCCCATGAGCTATTTCAAATTTCCCTTTTCGGTCTTTGTGAGCCGCTGTAAATGCACCCTTCATATGACCAAATAGTTCGCTTTCAATCAGTTCGGATGGTATTGCAGCACAATTCACTTCGACAAATGGTCCTTTCTGACGAAGACTTTGTTTGTGAATAGCATCGGCCACCAACTCCTTGCCACTCCCATTTGGACCTTGTACCAATACACGCGCTTGTGTTGGAGCAACCTTAGCAATCAGATTGTAAATCTTCATAATGGCTTTTGACTCACCCACCATTTGTGACGATAGACGCTGCTTTTTTACCCCCTTTTTGACAAAAGTTGGTTGGGCCTTGGGTTGCAATGCACTTCTGACTGTTGACAATAAATGGTTGAGGTCTGGGGGTTTTGATATGTAATCAAAGGCTCCCATTCTCATGGCCTTGACAGCTGTTTCAAGATTACCATGTCCTGATATCATAACCACAGGTGTTGACGGGTTATGTTTAAGACTAAAATCCAATACTTCAATCCCATCTTTCTTTGGCATTTTAATATCACAAATGATGAGATCAAACAATTGGTTTTTGATCAGCGAAACACCATCTTGACCATCTTTAGCTTCAAGAAATTGATAGGATTCATTATCTTCTAACAAAACTTTTTTCAACACGCGTCGGATGCTATCCTCATCCTCGATTAATAAAATTTTAGACATACTATTTGGAATAAACGACGCGTTGTGGGAATGGGATTTCGATGTTGTGCTTTTCGAAAGAATCATAAATCGAGAATCGTATATCGCTTTGAATCGGAACAGCTTTGAAACTATTTTTCAACGAAAAGGCAATTTCAAAGTCAAGGCTGCTTTCACCAAAATTTTGAAATAAAACTGTAGGGGCTGGTGACTTTAGGATGGAGTTGTGCTCATTAGCGATATCCAATAAGATTTTGGTAACCAACTTCACATCTGACCCATAAGCGACCCCAACAGCAACACGCTCTCTAGTGATTTTGCCGTTTTCAGTCCAATTATATAAGGTGTTGGTCAGATATAAATGGTTTGGAATAACAAGTACTTTGTTGTCTATTGTTACTGCTCGGGTGGTTCGGAGGGTGATGTTTTCGACTTTACCCACCTTACCATCAACTTCAATGATATCGCCAACATGAACAGATTGATCGATCAAAATAAAAATCCCTGAAATGATGTCTTGAAAAAAGGTTTGAAGTGCAAACCCAATCCCCACCAACAGTGCAGCAGAGGCTGCAAATATTGCTGTAAGTTCAACACCCATGTTTTGCAGAGCTAAAAGAATAATAATGGTATAGATGCTGTAATTTAGAAAACCAAAAATGGGCTTAAACTTGCCCTTTCGCTCGTCTGTGAAATTTCGAGAAACAATTCTTTGAAATAGGCGAAGAATAAATCGTGCAGCGAAAAAAACGATAAGGAAAATAAGGAAAAGCCTGATGTTAAAGCTCAAGCCACCAAACGAGAGGTTTTTGGTAAGGAAATCAACAAGTTTTTCCATTCATCTAAAGTACAAAATGATTACAAATTAAAACCCACCCTTAATAGATATTAAGGATGGGAAAAAATTGCTATGAAAAAGAAAAATTAACTATAGATTAATCCATAGTTGGATCAAATATACTACAAATTTTATTTCGAACGATTTTTTTTTTAAGAAAACATATCTTTTACCCGGTCAAAAAAAGATTTATCTCCTTTTTTGGGTTCAGGAACAAAGTGTTCATCATCAAGCATAGATTCAAAAAATTGTTTTTGTTCCTTAGATAAGTGTTGTGGAGTCCAAACATTGACATGGACGAGCAGGTCTCCTTTTCCATAGCCATTTAAACTTGGGATTCCTTTTCCTTTTAGGCGTAAAATTTTTCCAGACTGTATCCCAGCTTCCAAACGAATGCGAACTGGACCTTGAACAGTATCAATTTCTTTGGAAGCCCCTAATATAGCTTCTGGCAAACTAACATATAGGTCCATGTGAAGATTATCCCCTTCTCTACTGAGTGATTTATGTGGTTGAACCTGAATCAAAATGATTAAATCGCCGGAGATACCATTGCCTGGCACATCATTCCCTTTTCCAGACATTTTGAGTTGCATGCCATCCTCCACACCCGCGGGGATATTAACTGAAACCAACTCTTCTTTGGCAATGAGTCCATTTGCGTCTGAACCAGGTGGTCGATTGACTAGTGACTGCCCAGAACCCCCACAAGCAGAACAGGTCGATGCAGTTTGCATCCGGCCTAAAACAGTGTTCGTGACTCGCATCACTTCGCCAGAACCCCCACAATTTCCGCAAGTTGAAAATCTTGCTTCTGAAGCTTGTACTTTTCGCTTGACTTTGATTTTCTTTTCTACACCCAAGACCAGTTCTTCAATTGTTAACTTCACACGCACACGAAGATTTGTTCCCTTGGCTGTTCGTCTGCCACCACCAGCAAAGCTGCCGAAGCCACCACCAAAAGCACTTCCAAAAATATCTCCAAATTGACTGAAAATATCTTCCATGTTCATACCTCCGCCACCAAAGCCTTGATTACCCTCAAAAGCAGCATGTCCAAATTGATCGTATTGCTGCCGTTTTTGTTGGTCACTGAGAATTTCATAAGCCTCTGCTGCCTTCTTAAATTGTTGCTCAGCGTTGGCATCACCTGGGTTTTTGTCTGGGTGAAATTGAAGAGCCTTTTTGCGATATGCTTTTTTGATTTCGCTTCCCGAAGCCGACTTAGAAACCCCTAGAATTTCGTAATAATCTTCTTTCATCAGATTGTAATTGACATTAATTTCCTACAACTACTTTGGGGTAGCGAATAATTTTTTCTCCAAGCTTATATCCTGTTCCAACCACCTCGGTAACCTTTCCTTTTAGCTTTTCTTCAGGTGCTGGTATTTGGGTGATGGCCTCATGCAATTCTGCGTCAAAACCATCTCCCTTGTTGACTTCCATTTTGGTCAAGCCTTGATATTGTAAAGTGTCAGAGAGTTTATTATAAATCAATTCAACCCCCTGAAATTGATCATTCTCTTCCGATTTTTTCATTTCAGCTAAGGCTCTTTCAAAGTCGTCAAGAACAGGTAATAGTGCAGTGATAAGCTCCTGTGAAGCTGTTTTGAAAAGCTCCAAACGCTCCTTAGAGGTGCGCTTTTTATAATTTTCAAACTCAGCAAACAATCGTAAAAACTGATCTTTCTCCTTCTCAAAACTAGATGTTAATTCATCGATTTTGGCTTGAAGATCATCCTGCTTCAATTTCTTCTTGGCAGTACTTTTTTTGCTCTTTTCAAAATTGCTTTTCGACATTATTTAATTTTTATATCAAAATTGGCAAAAGTAACGCCAAAAGTGGACTTCTGCCAATTTGACACCAATTCATTTTTTCTTTTGCAATAAATCTGTGACACAAGAAGTGATATCAGAAAATTTATATTGATAATGACTGTCCAACAGCTGCTGTGGTTTTGCATAAACACTATCAAACACCAATTTGTGCATTTCTCCCAAAAAAAAGGACATCACAACTTTTGGTAATCCAGGCAAAAACTGTGGCGCACCTGCTACCTTGGCTATTGCTCGAATCAAATCTCGTTGTCGAACAGGGTTGGGAGCAGTGGCGTTCACAAAACCTACCAATTGATGCTGCAAACAGTAATCAATCACCCCAACTAAATCGTCGATATGAATCCATGATTGCCATTGTTGACCATTTCCAAACCATGCGCCCAAACCCAATCGAGTGGGTGTTGACAGTGGAATAAATACACCTCCTACGTTGGAAAGCACTAGCCCAATGCGCAAGATGGTTGTGTGACAAGACAGTTTTTCAAACTGTTTGGCTTCCTCCTCCCATTGACGAACAACAACACCATCAAAAGCATCAGAAAAGACTTTGTCCGATTCAGTGTATTGCTTATTGAAGTCACTTCTGTATATCCCAATAGCTGAAGCATTGATGACATACACTTCTCGTTGGGTTTTTAGAATGGCATCAAACAACATTCTCGTAGATTCTGTTCGACTTTTTAAAATTGCTGCTTTACTTTTTGTTGTCCAACGTTGGTTGATTTTAGCGCCAGCAAGGTTAATAACAGCGTCAACCCCTTCTAAAGCCCTACTATCGATTTCATTATTTTGGGGAGACCATCGGAAAATTTGTGTTTGTTCATTCTCGACTTGCCAAGGAAATCTTGTTGTTAAAATGTGAAGGTAGTGCCCTTTTGACAATAAATGGTTACACAGCTGGGTACCAATTAACCCTGAAGCACCAGTGATAAGAATCCTCATATTTTTTTACAAAAATTAAAAAGCAATGATTTTCAATTTACAACTTTTTGTAATTTTGTTATTAAATTATTTAAACAATGAACATACGCCCTATCGAAAAATCAAAACTTGGCACTGTTGATTTCGATAACTTGGACTTTGGTTCTACCTTTTCTGATCACATGTTTGTTTGCGATTATGCGAATGGCAGTTGGGGAGAACCAGAAATTGTTCCCTATGCACCACTGCAGATCGACCCCTCTGCAAGTGCATTGCACTATGGACAAGCAATCTTTGAAGGTATGAAAGCCTACAAAGATGACAAGGGGGATGTGTTTTTATTTCGTCCTGATCAGAACATCAAACGTCTAAACAAATCTGCCGAACGTTTGGCAATTCCACAGTTTCAAGAAAAATTGTTTATTGAGGGTTTACATAAACTCATCGATTTGGAAAGAGATTGGATTCAGCCTGGTACTGGCAATTCACTATACGTCAGACCTTTTGTATTTGCAAGTGAGCCATGCGTACAGGCATCCCCTGCCAAACAGTATCGATTACTGATTATCTGCACTCCTGTTTCAAGCTATTACAATCACAGTGAAGTACGTGTTAAAATTGCTGATCAGTTTAGTCGTGCGGCACAGGGAGGTACTGGATATGCCAAAGCAGCTGGAAATTATGCTGGTCAGTTTTATCCAACCAAACTGGCGATGGATGAAGGGTATCAACAAATCATTTGGACTGACGCAGCGACACATCAATATATTGAGGAAGCTGGAACGATGAACCTGTTTTTTTATATTGGAGATAAGCTGATTACTGCACCTACTTCGGACAGTATTTTGGATGGTGTTACACGAAAAAGTGTGATTGAATTGGCAAAAGATCGAGGGATAGAGGTCGAAACGCGCCAATTGACTGTTGCCGAATTGATCGAAGCTGCTGAAAACAAGACCTTACGAGAAATTTTTGGAAGTGGAACAGCAGTTGTTGTTTTGCCGATCCATGGCTTTGGCTATAAAGGTAAAGACTATTACGTAGGAGCACCTACTGAAGCATTGGCATTGGCATTGAAAACTGATTTGACTTCAATACAGTATAATATCACTGACGATCCTTATGGGTGGCGCGTGAAGGTTTAATCTATTACTTTAGAATTTTTGCAATATCTGGCTGAAAGTAGTTTGGGCCTTTCAAAACTTTTCCATCATCTCTGTATATTGGTTTTCCATCACTGCCAAGCTTACTCATATTACTGCGTTGAATTTCTTCAAATACCTCATCAATCACATCCTGCATACCATGGGTGATTATGGTTCCACAAAGAATGTATAGCATATCCCCCAAAGCATCTGCCACCTCGATTAGATCCTTGTTTTTCATAGCGTCAAGGTATTCTTTGTTTTCCTCATCCATTAACGAAAAACGCAAACGCATGGTTGCCTCATCTATTTCTGTTGTAGGTGAGTTATTGACCCCTAATCCAAATGCTTTGTGAAATGCAGTGACTGCGTATAGTTTATTCTTCATATTTTTGTTTTGCCTAAAATAAAACAATGTTTAGCACAGGA
>CAJXBR010000013.1 GCA_913051755.1 uncultured Flavobacteriaceae bacterium | reverse complement strand
AATTTATAAGATCATTACTTGAAACATGTCCCCAAGTCCAACCATACGATTCTCCACCAAAACGCTTGTATAAATACATTAAATGATAGCGACCATTTTTAAAAAAAGCACCATTTGGATCAAAAGGAATCTTATTTTGGGTTTTACTTGTACTTATGCCTTCTGGAATACAAAAATGATATGCAGGTCGATAGGGGTCTTTTAGAAGTTTCTCCCTGTAAAGTTTAAATGATAATATTGATTCTTTTGTAATTTCTTTGTCAGAATTAAAATCTACATTAATTCTGTCTTTTTGGGATTTTAATTCCAACGGGATTATTATAAATCCAATTAATAAAAATTTATATATCGTTATGAAAGAGTCCACTTTATAAAGTAATAGTTTCTTCATCTTATTTTTTTAAGGTGAACCAATTCCTGTGAATCAATTCTCTGATTGCGTGACCTAGGTAGGATCCGAATTCCCAACCCTTAGAGCCGAAATCTGATATTCTGTCCAGTTGAACTACTGGGACTTTGCAAATGCGAATGTACTAACTTTCACAACAATAGCCCTACTGTTATCCTAGACGTTTTTTTACAATCTCAGAGATAAGTTTCCCGTCTGCTTGACCAGCCAATTGTTTATTCGCCATACCCATGACTCTACCCATGTCTTTCATCGTTGTAGCACCAACTGTCGCAATGACCTCATCAATTACTTTTTCTACTGCTAGCGAAGACAACTGCTCAGGTAAAAACTGACTGATGACTTCTATTTGAGCTTCTTCTACCTCTGCCAAATCATCGCGCCCCTGCTCCCTAAAAATTGATGCGCTCTCTTTGCGCTGCTTGACCAGTTTCTGCAACAATTTGGTGATTTCACTGTTATCAGGAGTCTCTTTTGCACCTGACTGTGTTTGCAATAACAATATCGCTGATTTGATTGCTCGAAGCGACTCTAAAGCAACAGTGTTTTTTTCACGCATTGCTTCTTTGAGTTTGGTGTTTAATCCATCTTGAAAGCTCATAATTAATCTACATTATCGTGTAAAAAAGAGTTGTTTGTTCGAATTCGTGTTTCATTACTCGAATCGGTTTCAACTGACAATCGAGATAGACTATTATCGTTGTTCATATCAACTTGTGCTCTTTTATAAGCTGGTTCGTTTTCAAGCTCATCAATTCGATTTTTTGTGAATTTATAATTGAATGATTTTAGCCTCTTTCGCCTTTCTTCTGCACGTTGTGCAAGACCCTGCGTAATGGTGCTATTCATTGGTGTCAACTCCTCTTCTTTTTTCTCTTCAACCAAAGGTTCTGATGCTACTTCTTCTTTAGGAGTTGGCGTAAGCGTCGTTTCTGCTACTTTCTTTTCAGATGCTGGCTCAATATAATCCTCAAGGTTATATTTTTTGACTTTAGACGTTGTGCTTTCCACATCGTTTTGAACAGTAGTTGAGACAGGCTGACTTTCTTTTGCAACTTTCGTTTTTGGTTCTTCTTCCAAGTGAAAAAGTACAGAAACCTCATTTTCTGCTGGCTCCTCTGTTTCGTTCGTCTCCTCAATAGGTAGATCAAGTGGGCTAAGCTCTGCCTCAACAACCTCATGGTCTATGACATCCATTTCATTGACTTGACTTGGTAATTCATGAATAATAAACTCTTGTTCCTCTTGAATTGGCTCATGTATCGGCTCTGGAATTTCTTCATATTGAACCTCTATCGATCGAATAACATCTGTGGTTTTCACAAGCTCGTCCTCTTGGGTTTTGTCTTCTTTTGTTTGCGTGATTCCCGAAAACAAATTAGCCTCGTCTGTGTCACCCTCAAGCTTGTGCACTACTGTTTGTTCGTCGCTCAGCGTATGAATAATTTTCTTGGGATCAGCATGTATAATCTCGTCCTGCTGTTCGATATCAAACCCTGTTGCAATTACAGTTACCGAAATATCCTCATCCAATGATGCATCCTCTCCTATTCCCATAATGATGTTTGCACCATGACCAGCCTCACGCTGTATATGTTCGTTTATGATGGCTATTTCGTCGATGGTTACTTCATCACGACCAGAAACAACGAGGAGTAGGACATTGTTTGCCCCAATGATTTTATTGTCATTCAGCAGTGGTGAATCGAGGGCTTTGGCTACTGCCTCCTCACCACGATTAGGTCCTGTTGCAGTTGCAGACCCCATGATTGCTGTTCCACTGTCAGCCAACACTGTTTTGGCATCTCTAAGGTCTATGTTTTGGGTGTAGTGATGGGTGATTACTTCAGCAATTCCTCGTGAGGCGTTTGCAAGTACCTCATCTGCTTTTGCGAATCCTTGCTTAAACCCAAGATCGCCATACACCTCTCGAAGCTTGTTGTTGTTGATCACAATAATTGAATCGACAAACTTTCTGAGCTTTTCCAACCCAACCTCAGCTTGATCGTTGCGTGTCTTCCCTTCAAATTGGAAAGGCATAGTAACGATTCCAACAGTCAGGATTCCCATGTCACGGGCCATTTTTGCGATGACTGGCGCTGCACCTGTGCCAGTTCCGCCTCCCATTCCAGCAGTGATAAAAATCATTTTGGTGTTGGTCGCAAGCATGCGAGAAAGCTCATCTACACTTTCAATTGCAGATCGCTCTCCTATCTCTGGATTCGCACCAGCTCCCAACCCCTCGGTAAGTGATACTCCGAGTTGAATTTTGTTGGGAACAGGGCTATTTTGTAAGGCTTGAGCATCTGTGTTACAAGCGACAAAATCAACCCCTTTGATACCTAAATGATACATGTAATTTACCGCATTGCTACCACCTCCACCGACGCCAATGACCTTGATGACGTTGCTTTGGTTTTTTGGTAAATCAAAATCTATTTTCTGATAATCTAATTCCATTGGTGCTTATTTATTCTGCGTTATCTAAAAATTCTCGAATTCCTTCCGTAAAGCGATCAAAAATTGACCTCCTCTTTTTAACTTCATGATGTTCTGAAGCATCGCCAGTTGATGACTTATCACCATCATCTGTTTCATCTTCTATTTCCTCAAATGCACTCATTTGCTCTACTGCCTTCATCACCAGCCCAACAGCTGTTGAGAACATTGGACTAGCAGTAGATTCTGCATGCTCATCCCCTGCTAAATGCTCGTTTGGAAACCCTATCCGAGTATCCATTCCTGTGATGTATTCAACGAGTTGTTTGAGGTGCTTCAGCTGACTGCCACCTCCTGTTAAAACAATACCAGCAATCAATTTTTTCTTTTGCTCCTCATGACCATAGTTTTTTATTTCTGCATAAACACTTTCGATAATTTCTGTCACTCGAGCATGAATGATTTTGGAAAGGTTTTTTAATGTAATTTCTTTTGGATCACGACCACGAAGCCCCGGAATGGCAACAATTTCATTGTCTTTATTCTCCCCTGGCCATGCAGAACCAAATTTTGTTTTCAAAAGCTCTGCTTGTTTTTCAATAATGGAGCAGCCCTCTTTGATGTCTTCAGTGATGATGTTTCCACCAAAAGGAATAACTGAGGTATGACGAATAATACCATCCTTAAAAATAGCAAGATCTGTTGTTCCACCACCAATATCAATAAGTGCAACCCCTGCCTCTTTTTCCTCTTTACTCAACACTGCAGATGATGACGCTAAGGGCTCTAACGTAATCCCACCAAATTCTAAGCCGGCAGATTTTACGCACCTAGCAATGTTTCGAATCGATGACATTTGACCGACAACAACATGGAAATTGGCCTCTAATCGTGCACCATACATCCCAATTGGTTCTTTAATTTCTGATTGGCCATCGACCTTGAACTCTTGTGGGAGAACATGGATAATTTCTTCTCCAGGAAGCATCACAAGTTTATACACCTGATTGATAAGTTCCTCTACATCAGACTCTTGAATGACCTCTTCTGGGTTTGGTCTTGTGATATAATCACTGTGCTGAAGGCTTCGTATGTGTTGCCCAGCGATACCAACAACCACCTCGCTGATGGTTTCACCAGATGCTGTTTCAGCCTCTTGAACAGCAGCCTGAATCGATTGAATCGTTTGGGTAATATTGTTCACTACACCTCTATGAACTCCTAAGCTTTCGGATTTACCAGCGCCAATGATTTTGAGCTTTCCATACTCATTTTTACGCCCAAGCATGGCTACAATCTTTGTTGTTCCAATGTCGAGTCCAACTCCTTTATTTTCTCGCTTCATAACGTGTTTCTTTTACAAATGATTTGGTCACTATAATCCAACGCAACTTCGCTATAATCGTCAATGATCCCTTGATCTAAAGCAGCTGCATAAAAAGCTTTATATTTTTTAAATTTTGTTTGAATATCATCGACTGATTTGATCTTCAGTCGATAATCATGGTCGGCTATGTTCATATAGACCTGATCTCCAAAATCCTTAATATCAACAATATGCGATGCAAGAAAATTGTCGTTTGCAATGGCAATAGACAGGGAAGATAGGGCTTGATATCGATCGATATCGGGAGTATTGGTGATAATCGGAACCTCAAAATCATGAGTAGGCGAAAGAGGAATCACACTGCCCTCGGAGTCGAGATAAAATTCTGCTTCCCCTTGTACACGTACCACAGGAATCTTTGGAAAAACCTTTATATGAAGAGTATCATCCAATGTTAAAAATACCTCTGTTTTTTTGATTAAATTGTTTTGAGCAAGTCGCAACTCAAGACGCTTTAAATTTATTTCAGATTTTCGTTTGCTTGTTGAATCTTTAAAAACAAGTGTCAACATTTTATCAACCGAATCTTTTGATATCATCTGTGGGTATTGATTATTCATATGAACAATAAATCCCTGTACTGGTCTTGCTGCATTTCTGTAGGAAGACAGCACAATAGCTCCAATTGATAGGATGACCCAAAAAGAAAATATCAATCTTCTAACCAACATATGATTTTCGTTTTAGATGTTCCACAATTGGTTGAACCTCGTCTGCAATATCCCCTGCACCCATAAACACAACCACGTCGGCACAAGCATCAACCACTTTTTCGAGCAATTGGTTTTTTGATACAATTTCTGCAGACCCACGCATGCTGTCTCGAATCGATTGGCTTGTAACACCAGGAATTGGTAACTCACGTGCTGGGTAGATATCGAGGAGTAAGGTGTGATCGAACTGTGATAGGCTTTCTGCAAATCCATCACAAAAGTCTCGCGTCCTCGAAAATAAATGAGGCTGAAAAACAGCTATTGTTTTTTTAGATGAGGGGTAAAACTCTTGAACCGATTGTGCCATTTGATCGATCTCAGTTGGGTGATGGGCGTAGTCGTCTATCAGTACACAAGGTTTCTTCATTCGGATGCTGAATCGTCTATCAACCCCTTTAAAACTTTGCAATGCTTTTGCAATTGAATTCGGATCGCATCCAACAGACAATGCCATTGCTATAGCCACTGTTGCATTCATCAAATTATGCGCACCAGGAAGGCCGAACTGAAGGTTGCGCAAAATTTGATCTGTACTGTAAAAATCAAAAATATAATGGCCATTTTCGGTTTTGATGTTTTGCACACGAACATCGGATTTTGAAGCTGTGCCAAAGGATAAGCCAGAAACCTCAAGACCATCTTTTATCCAACGATCATTTGGGTTGGAAACAAGTGATGCGAAGGCTTTATAACTTTCTTCTAATTTTTTTCCATTTTGATAGACATCCAAATGATCTGCATCCATCGAAGTAATACATAGTAGATCGGGGTGAAGTTTAAGAAAAGAGCGATCAAATTCATCTGCCTCCACTACCATATGCTCTGTTCCATCGCTAATAAAATTCGATCCAAAATTGGTTGATATCCCACCTAAAAAGGCAGTGATCTTTTTACCACTTTCTCGCAATAAATGTGCAAGAATTGAAGAGGTTGTTGTTTTTCCATGCGTTCCACCAACAGCTAAACAGTGTATTTCTTTGCTCAACTCGCCAAGTACTTCAGAGCGCTTAAAAATGTCAAAGCCAGTTGATTTGAAAAATCCAAACTGGGGGGAGTCTTTAGGCATTGCAGGGGTGTAGACTACAGTTGTTTTGCTTTTGTCGGTACATGCTTCTGGAATGCTCTCAACACTGTCGTGGTGATGCACTGTTGCTCCGATTTGACTTAGCTTATCAGTGATTTCCGATGCAATTCGATCATACCCAAACACGTCGTGACCTTGCTGAACGAAATACTGCGCTAGGGCTGACATTCCAATCCCTCCAATACCCAAGAAACAAACTTGCTGTTTAATCATTGACTAGGGCATTAATTTGTTCGACTATCGATTTGGTCGCATTTGGCTTTGCCAATTTTTTGATTTTTTTACCCAGCTTTGTACGCAACTCAACGTCAGTCAGAAGTGCATCTGTCTCATATTGAAATCTATGCTCCAATTCCTTTTCCTCTATAACCACTGCTGCTTCTTCATTGGCAATTGCGATCGCGTTTTTGTACTGGTGATTTTCTGCAACATTGGGCGATGGAATAAACAAAACTGCCTTACCCACTTGACATAGTTCTGAAACAGCAAGAGCTCCTGCTCGAGAAATAATAACATCAGCAGCTGCATAGGCTGTTGTCATATCACCAATAAACGCAGTGATATGAATATTATTTTTTTGCAATGGCAAATATTCTTTTTTGTAAAGTGAACCACATTGCCATATGATTTGAACGCCCATTTGAGTGATTCTGTTGCAGTGATCAGCCATGAGCTCATTCATTCGTTTTGACCCAAGACTACCCCCAACAACGAGTAAGGTTGTTTTTGATTGTGCAAGCTTCATCTTTTTTCTTGCCTCTTTGGTACTGATAGTAAAAGGAATCAACTCTGCTCGTAAAGGGTTTCCTGTTATATGTGTTTTGTGCTTTGGAAAAAACGAAGCTGCCTCTTTATGTGCAATGCAAATGCGATGTACATGCTTGCCCAGCAATCGGTTGGTGATCCCAGGAAGAGCATTTTGCTCTTGTATCAGAGAAGGGATGTTCATTCGTGTTGCCATATACAACAATGGTCCACTGGCAAATCCCCCAGTGCCAATCACTATTTGAGGCTTGAATTTCTTTAAAATAAAATACGAACTACATAAACTCACAATGAGCTTAAAAGGAAACATCAAATTTCGAATCGACAGTTTGCGCTGAAATCCTGAAATCCACAGCCCTTGAATCGGAAACCCTGCTTCGGGAACTTGCTTCATTTCCATTCGTCGATTGGCTCCAACAAACAATATATCAGCATGTGCCTTTTCGCTTTTCAGGGCGTTGGCAATGGCTAGGGCTGGGAAGATATGACCCCCTGTTCCTCCACCAGACAATATGGTTTTAAACTGCTTCACTTAATATTGCTAAAGGGTTTTTTTCGTCGTTTTCAGCCATGCGGCCTGCAGTTACACTTTGAACAATGCCAAGTGCAAGAAATGTCATCCATATAGAAGTTCCACCACTACTGATCAGTGGCAGGGGCTGTCCTGTAACAGGAAAAACCGAAACAGCTACACCCATGTTCACCAATGATTGTATAATGATGGGAAGACCTACGCCAATGATGAGCAGTTGCCCAAAGAAGTCGTTTGCTTTATACACACACATAAATATTCGGAACAAAAGCAAGAGGTATAAAAACAATAAACTCAAGCCCCCAGCACTGCCATATTCCTCAGTGATGATGGCATAGATAAAATCTGAGGTGCTTTGGGGCAATAAATTTTTCATTACACTTTTGCCAGCACCTTTGCCAACCACCCCACCTGTTGCAATTGCAATTTTTGCTCGCTCAACTTGATAATTTGTGTTTGCATCTCCCTTTCCTGTAAAGCTGTCGATGCGACTGATCCAAGTGTCAATACGATTTGGAAAAGCATCTGGATAAGCCTTAGCTGTCATGATAAACAAGCTGAGAAAAAGCGTCGCTATACCCAACATCAACAGTAAATATTTTTTGGGATAGCCACCAATAAAAGCTAAGACAAATACCAAAACACCTATCAGTGCTGCTGTAGATAAATTTGCAGGTAAAATCGTGGCGATGACCAACATGACTGGTAACCATAGTACAAGTAAACTTCGCCAAAAATTGATATTTTTGTCTTTGTTGACAGACAAGTATCTAGCCACATAAACCATCAACACAACCGACGCAAGAGTTGACGTTTGAAAAGATAAGCCAAGAATGGGGATTTTGATCCAGCGACTTGCGTTTGCCCCCTCAATCAGGTTTCCTTGTAGAGCAGTATAAATCAATAATAGCCAAACAATAGGCAGCGTGATGACAGACAAACCACTAAAGTATTTGAATGGGATGCGATGGACAGCATACATGATACTGATCCCAATCAAAACAATGGCAACGTGTTTGATCAAATGACCAGTAACAGACCCAATCCCTAAAACATACACCAGATTAGAGCTTGCACTATACACTGGTAGAAACGAAAAAACCGACAACAGAGCTACAATAGCCCAAATTGCTCGATCTCCGTGAATATGTTTTGTGATGAATCGCATAAATTATAGTTGACGAACAAGTTGTTTAAATTGATTGCCGCGATCTTCATAGTCCTCAAAAAGGTCAAAGCTTGCACAAGCAGGCGACAATAACACTGTATCTCCTTTTTTTGCCAAATCATATGACGCCTGAACCGCCTCAAACATCGACCCTGCCTCAACCAAAAGATTTACCACTGGCGAGAAGCAATCGATGATTTTTTCGTTGTTGAGCCCCAAGCATATAATCGCTTTTACATTTTTGCGAACCAAAGGCAATAACTTTGTATAGTCATTTCCTTTGTCAACGCCTCCAACAATCCAAATCGTCGGACGCGTCATGCTTTCAAGAGCGTAATATGTTGCGTTTACATTTGTTGCTTTAGAGTCATTTATATAATCTACTTTCAAGATGCTCAATACCTTTTCCAGTCGGTGAGGAGCCCCTTTAAAAGTTTGCAAACTCTCCCTGATTGTTTGTTTGCGAATATTGACCAATTGTGCAATGGTCGCTGCAGCCATTGCATTTTTGGAATTGTGAATACCCTCCAACGAGGGGTTGTCAATTCGTATCATATCAATTGAATTAAATCGTTTGTCCTTTATTTTTTTATCTGTATAGGGTATGCGTTGCGATTTGGGCTTGTGTCGTTCGAGAGCCGACTTGATTTCATCATCTGTGTCATCATGTATGAAATAGTCCTCCTCTGTTTGGTTTTTTAGCATGCAAAACTTCGCATCTACATAGCGATCAAAACTGTTGTTGTATCGATCCAAATGGTCTGGCGTAAGACTTGTCATCACTGCATAGCGTGGGTGAAAGGATAGGATATCCTCCAGTTGAAAACTACTCAGTTCAAGCACCCAATAATCTGGTGAGTTTGTCGTGATGGCTTTAGCAAAGCTCTCGCCTATGTTTCCAGCAAGTGCGACTGATTTCCCTGCCGATGCCAATAAGTGATGGGTGAGCATTGCAGTTGTTGTCTTTCCATTGGTGCCAGTGATACCAATCAACTCAGCATCGGTATGAAGTGAGGCAAATTCGATTTCAGAAAGCAAGGGAATCTCAGAGGATCTTATCGTTTCAACAATTGGTATGTTTGAGGGAATCCCTGGACTTTTGATAACCAAATCTGCTTTTAGGATTTGTGCTGTTGTGTGTTGGCCCTGTTCCCACTGGATCTGATGATCATCCAATTCTGTTTGGAATGACGTTCCTATTGACCCTTTGTCACTCACAAAAACTTTATAGCCGAGTTGATGCCCAAGCAAAGCTGCGCCAACCCCACTTTTACCTCCACCCAATACGATCATATGCTTTGACATTGGCTATCTGATTTTTAGGGTTGCTAGTGAAATGATTGCTAGTGCAATCGTGATGATCCAAAAACGAGTCACAATTTTGCTTTCGTGATACCCTTGTTTTTGGAAGTGGTGATGGACAGGTGCCATTAAGAAAATTCGCTTTCCAACACCTGTTTTCTTTTTGGTGTATTTGAAGTATCCAACTTGTAATATAACTGACAAGCTCTCGACAAAGAATACACCACACAATACTGGGATAAGTAATTCTTTACGAACTGAAAGGGCAAGAACAGCAATAATTCCTCCAATGGTAAGGCTCCCTGTATCGCCCATGAATACCTGCGCTGGATAGGTGTTGTACCACAAAAATCCAACAAGACCCCCAGCAAATGCAGCGATAAAAATTACCAGTTCACTAACGTTTTGGATGTACATCACATTGAGGTAATCTGAAAAAATAATGTTCCCCGAAACCCATGCAAAAACACCTAAAACCAACACGATCAGGGTTGCAGTTCCTGCTGCCAAACCATCGATGCCATCTGTTAGGTTTGCACCATTTGAAACTGCTGTTACAATGAAAATCACAAAGGGAATAAACACCAACCAAGCATACACAGACCAAGATTCATCAATCCATGTAATCACATCAGCATAATCAAACTCATTGTTTTTCAACAGTGGGATTGTGGTTTTTGTCGATTTCTCGTTAATCTCCACTACCTGTCCGATCGTAGCGTTTTCACGTATCGTAACATCGGGATGGAAATAAAGTGTAATCCCTACAATAAGACCCAATCCAACCTGACCAATGATTTTAAACCTACCTTTAAGTCCTTCTTTATTCTTACGCTTTATTTTGATATAATCATCAATAAAACCAATCGACCCCATCCACAGAGTTGTCATGATCAAAAGAAGGATATAGATGTTGTCGAGTTTTGCAATTAACAATACAGGTACAAGCGTTGCAAGTATGATAATGAGGCCCCCCATCGTTGGCGTTCCTGCTTTTTCTTTCTGGCCAGCCAATCCGAGATCTCGAATGCTTTCGCCCATCTGAAATCGTTTCAATAGCTGAATGATTCGCTTACCAAAAATCAATGAAACCAATAGAGAAAAGATGATTGCAATGGAAGCGCGAAAACTAATGAATTGAAAGAGCCCTGCGCCTGGCAGCTGAAATTCTTTCTCAAAATATTCAAACAGATAGTATAACATTAGCTCTTGTTTTGTAAATGTTTCTTTAACTCCTTTGCATCGTCAAACGCCAATCGTTCTCCCTTGACATCTTGATATGTTTCATGCCCCTTACCTGCTAGCAAGATGATATCCCCTTTATGTGCAAGTTGACAGGCTGTTTTTATCGCTTGTGATCGGCTTGAAATGCTGATATATTTTTTAAAATGCTCTGCTGGAACACCTGCTTCGATTTGTTTGATAATCTTTTCTGGATCTTCATTGCGAGGGTTGTCGGATGTGAAAATCACTTTATCACTCAAAGTGGAGGCAATCTTCCCCATCAGTGGGCGCTTTGCCTTATCGCGACCCCCACCACAACCAAAAACAGTAATCAGAATCTCATTCCCAGTCCTGATTTTATTGATGGTTTCTAGCACATGCTGCAAAGCGTCGGGCGTGTGGGCATAATCGACAATCGCTCGAATTGGATGACTTCCACTAACGACGTTAAATCGTCCTGAGACTGGCTCAACAGCACTCAACGTACTTAAACTCTGATCAATACTCTCACCCAGTAATTGTGTACATGCATACACTGCTAGCATATTGGATGCATTGAAGTCTCCAACCAATGCAACCCATGTCTCTATGCCATCTACTCGCAATTGCATTCCAGAAAAATCATGTTCAATGATTTTTGCTTTAAACTCAGCAGTATTTTTTAAGGCAAATGAGTGTTTCTTGGCAGCACAATTTTGGAGCATATATGCTCCATTTTTATCATCATTGTTTGTGAGTGCAAAAGCAGTTTCTGGAAGAAGATCAAAAAACTTCTTTTTGGTATCCCTGTAACTTTTAAATGTTTTGTGATAATCGAGGTGATCATGGGTGAGATTTGTAAACACCCCACCTCTGAACTGTAACCCTCCGATTCGGTACTGATCGATTCCATGAGATGAAACCTCCATAAAGCAATGCGTTACTCCTGCTTCAACCATTTTTGCCAAAAAAGAATTAATCTCCATTGGGTCAGGGGTTGTGTGTGTTGCTGGGTAGATGTGCTCGTTAATCGCATTTTCGATTGTGGACAACTTTCCAACAGAAAATCCTAGGTGCTGAAAGACTTCAAACAACAGTTGAACAATCGATGTTTTTCCATTGGTACCGGTGACACCTATAAGGCTAAGTTTGGACGAAGGATTGTTGTGATAATTAGATGCGACAACAGCATAAGCGCTTCGGGATTGGAGCGTCTGCACATAGGTGACACCCTCTTTTTGTTTTTTGGGTAGCTTTTCACAAAGAACAGCAACTGCCCCCTTTTTCACAGCATCGCTGATGTGGTCATGCCCGTCATGATGTTCGCCACGAATGGCTACAAACAGTGAATTTGGTCCTAGCGCACGAGAATCAGATGTAACACCCTGAATCGATACTGATGTTAACCCTAACACAGCGTCGATGGATACACCAAAAAGTAATTCTTTGAGTTGCATCAGGATTTATTTTGTGTTTTTTTTACATCTACTTTTGCATCAACAACCCCTTTGCTTGTCTCCATTTTACGCTGGGTGATTTCCAAATAGCGTTTGCGACTAAGCTTGGTTTCTACTGGGATTGAACTGTATAATTTGTGAGCGATTTTTTGGAACACAGGTGCTGCCGCTGTACTTCCGAAGTACCCCTTTTCTTTATTTGGTCGATGAACCACAACAATGCATGAGTACTTTGGTCGATCTGAAGGAAAATACCCCACAAAGCTCGCTACATACTGTATCTCCTCAGTGTTATAATCCAACTGACATGTGCCTGTTTTTCCAGCGATAGCAAAGTTTGGATCGTAAATATTATGTGCTGTACCCCATGGCTTTTCAACCACCCCTTTCAATAAACTTTTAACTTTTCCTATTGTCTCTTTTGAACAAACAGATGCAGAGATGATTTCCACTTCAGACTTTCTCTTCATTTTACTCCCAGCATCTTGCGTACGCTTAATAAATCTGGGTTTGACCATCACCCCATCGTTTGCAATGGCGTTATAAAACGTGAGAATCTGCATTGGTGTGAGTAAAACCCCATATCCATATGCCATCCATGGAAGAGAGATCCCACTCCAACCCTTTTTGTCAGGATGTGGGATCAATGGCTTGCCCTCTCCTACAATTGGCAATCCCAGTGGCTCACTTAAACCCATGTTCATAAGGCGATTCACAAATTGTTCAGGCTTTTTCTTATAGTGGTCATAAATTGCCTGAACCATTCCAGTGTTAGATGAGCGCTCAAAAATTTCGGTAATGGGAATTTTGCCATACCCACCTTTTCGAGAGTCACGCACTTTATATTTTGAGTAAAATGTCAACTCCCCATTTTGGGTATCAAAAACCGAAGTGGTGTCAACCACCTGATCTTCAAAAGCAGCAACAAGGGCCATCAGTTTAAAAGTAGAGCCTGGCTCGTGGGACTCCCCAATTGCATAGTTGAGTTTTTCATAATACTTCCCCTCCTCTGTTCTACCAAGGTTTGCCACTGCACGAATGGCTCCTGTTTCAGTTTCCATAACCACAGCAGTTCCATGATCGGCTTCAAAGTTTTCGAGGGCCTCGAGCAAAGCATGATGAGTAATGTCTTGGATGTTTACATCAAGTGTGGTTTGCACATCATAACCATCTTGTGGCTCTTGCAAATAAGAATCACTCAATGGTTTCCACTGACCGTTTGCTATCCTTTGACGCAATTGCAAACCAGGAATACCTCGCAACTGATCTCCAAAAGCACCTTCAAGTCCTACACGAACGTAACTTCCATTTGGCTGTTCTTGTTCATACCCAATGGTTCGCTCAGCTATTTTTCCAAGTGGTTTTTCACGCACTGTTTTTCGTTCGACCACCAAGCCGCCTTGCACACCCCCTAGCCTAAAAAGAGGAAAATTTCGCAAGCGAGTCATCTGGGCATAGGTCAAGTCTTTTGCGATACGTCTATAACGATGCTGCTTTTTGTGCGCATCAACAAGTGTATTGTAATAGTAATTTGCGCTTTTACCCAACAGCTGCGAAAGCGAATCTGAAAGGGCATCAACATGATTTTCAAAGCGGCTTGTACGGACAGTCGCTGCGTCGAAATGAATGGTGTATCTCGGAACCGAAGTGGCAAGTAAACTCCCATCTTGCGCATAAATATTTCCACGTATGGGCTGAA
Organism: uncultured Flavobacteriaceae bacterium; assembly: GCA_913051755.1. The sequence continues at coordinate 6,726 of CAJXBR010000013.1, read as the reverse complement.
TTTCAAAATTTTGTATTGTTGTTTTTTCTGCAAGAAGCTTAAAGGAATCGCCTTCAACAAATTGGATGTGTATGATTTTGTATCCAATCACAAAACCAAGTAGAAATAACCCCACTACCACAAATGAAAATCTCGAAATCAGTTTTTTCTGCTTTTCCATTTTATTCAATTATGATTTTAGTGGGAGGAGTGACTGAGGACACAAACCCACGCTCGGACAGTTTGGTTTTTACTTCAGTCTCAAGACGCATATACATGGCCTTGGTTCTTGTTTCAGCAAATTGACTTTTTAAATCTTGGATTTCAGTGTTTAGATCTGAAATCTCCATCACCTTTTGGTCGATGTTGTGAGAAGACGCAATCATAATCCCCGCCAGAAAAAAGAAGAAAATAATGAGTCGCCAATTCCTCATTGCACCCTGTTGTACCAAAAAAGAACCACGAAGAATTTCCAACAGACTTTGTCTCATATTTTCTCTGCTATTCGCAACTTTGCACTGCGTGCACGTTTATTTTTTTTAATTTCTGTTTCACTGGGCAAAGCCAGTTGACCCACCTTTTTGAAAGGTTTATGTGAGTGTCCAAACTCATCTTTTAAAGGTTCGCTATCAAAGCATCCATGCTGTATAAATCGCTTCACCAAACGATCTTCCAGTGAGTGATAGCTTATAACGCAAAGTCTACCATTGCTTTTTATAACCTCGCCACTTTGTTCGAGTAGTGACTTCAATGCTTCCAACTCTTGGTTCACTTCAATGCGAAGGGCTTGGAAAATTTGAGCCATCACTTTGTGCTTGATTTTTACAGGCACAAGAGGACTGAGAATCTCTGTGAGTTCAAGGGTTGTTTCTATGGGCTTTTGACTTCGTTGCTCCACAATTCGCAACGCAATCTTTCGGGCGTTGGTCAGCTCGCCATATTGGTAAAAAATATCACTGAGTTGTATTTTTGTGTAGGTATTCACTACATCTCTTGCCGACAACCCTTCCGATGAATTCATCCGCATGTCAAGGGGACCATCGAAGCGTGTAGAAAAACCTCTTTCTGGTGTATCGATTTGGTGTGATGAAACACCTAGGTCAGCTAAAATTCCATCGACTTTATCGATTTTGTGAAATCGTAAAAAGCGTTGTAGAAAAGAAAAGTTTTGATGAACAAAAGTCAAGCGATCATCATCCAATGAGTTTTCAACAGCATCTGCATCTTGATCAAAAGCAATGACCTTTCCACCACTGCCAATCGCATCCAAAATTGCTTTGGTATGCCCACCACCACCAAAAGTCACATCGACATAAGTGCCAGACTCTTTGAGAGCCAACCCCTCTAGACAAGCACCTAGTAAAACGGGTTTATGATACATCCTCATCATGATTTCCCATTACCTCTTCTGCCAATTCTGCAAAGTCAAGAGCAGCATCATCAATGGCTTTCTCATAAAGCTCCTTGTCCCAAATTTCAATCATGTTGATTGCTGATGATAAAACCAAAGACTTGTCCAAAGAAGCGATGGAAAGCAAATCCTTTGGTATCAAAATTCTGGTTGCTGCATCGAGATCAATCATCTTAACCCCTGCAGTAAATCGGCGAATGAAGTCGTTGTTCTTTTTTCTGAATCGATTCAGCTTATTCACCTTTTCCATCATGGCTGACCACTCCTCCAAAGTGTAAAGCTCTAAGCACTTTTGAAACACCGAACGTTTGAGCACAAACGTCTCAACTCCCTTGAGCTGCTTGGTTATGGACACAGGAAGTTTTACCCTGCCCTTAGGATCCAACTTGCATTCATACGTGCCAACAACGTGCATTTTTTCGACTCTAATTGAGTCAAATATATCAATAAATTACCACTTTTTACCACTTTTTACCACTTTGTTGATAAATTTAGACACCTTTATCGTAGGAGATTCTTATATCGCTTAAAATGAGTTGATTAAATTCAGATTTTAAAAACTTAGTTGGTGTCATGTTTTTAAACTGTTGTAAGCCAGACTTTGTTTGAAATGAATGAAGTAACTGATTTGAAATGGTTATATTTGTTCACTATTTGTGAAATCAATTGATGCAAGAAACTATCAAAAAGTCAGGCAAATTCCAATATCTAGAGGTTGGAGAAGGAAAACCAATTGTTATTCTTCATGGTCTTATGGGTGGGCTTAGTAACTTTCAAGGAGTGACAGATTACTTTCCCAGCAAAGGATATAAAGTTATCATTCCTATGCTGCCCATCTACGACTTGCCGCTACTCAAAACAAATGTGAAAGAGTTTGCTAAATATGTGAATCAATTTATTTCACACCTTGGTTTATCTGATGTCACCTTGCTTGGAAACTCATTGGGCGGGCATATCAGTTTACTAGTTTCTTTGTTGTATCCAAAAAATATCAGGGGTCTTATAATCACGGGAAGTTCTGGACTATATGAGAACTCTATGGGAGAAAGCTATCCCAAAAGAGAAGACAAGGATTACATGAGGAAAAAATGTGAAGAAGTTTTTTATGATCCTAAAGTGGCAACTGACAAGGTGGTTGATGAGGTTTTTGAGACTGTCAACGATCGAAAAAAACTGGTTAAAATCCTCACGATTGCCAAAAGTGCAATTCGCCATAATATGTCCAAAGATTTGCCTAAAATCAAAATCCCAACTGCTATCATTTGGGGTGAGAATGACATTGTAACACCCCCTGAAGTTGGTCAAGATTTTAATCGTCTTCTTCCTAATTCTACTCTATTTTGGATTAAAGAATGTGGTCATGCACCAATGATGGAACATCCTAATCAGTTTAATGCGCACATGAAAAAATGGTTGAGCACTAACTCAAATTGAGTTGTCATGATTCATTCTGCTCGTTTTTTGGTCAGCAGCTCGGATGTAGATCAATGCCCAAAGGTCTCCTCTGCTGAATATGCTTTTATTGGTCGCTCAAATGTTGGGAAGTCATCCCTGATCAATGCATTGACAAACAATAAAAAACTTGCCAAAACATCGGGTACTCCCGGGAAAACAAAATTGATTAATCACTTTGTCATCAATGAAAGTTGGTTTCTGGTCGATTTGCCTGGTTATGGTTACGCCAAAGTGTCTAAACAAGAAAGAAACGAAATCAAAAAACTCATACATTGGTATTTTGAAAAGAGAAAACAATTGGTCAACACCTTTGTTTTAATTGACTGTCGTCATAAACCACAAAAAATTGATGTAGATTTTATCAATGCGCTTGGTGAGCAACAACACTCATTCTCTATTGTCTTTACCAAAATTGATAAGCTATCTGAGAAGCAGCGAATAGACAATCTATCGCATTATCAATCGCATCTTTTGGAACAGGGATGGGAAAGCACTCCCCCGATGTTTGAATCCTCTGCAAAAACAGGTGAGGGGAAGGAAGAAATAATCAACTACATCGAATCAATCAATTCGAATCTTTAGTTTTTTGAGCTTTTCCCAAATTGTGCTCATCTGAAAAATAATCACAAAATTGTTGGAAGGCCTCACCCATTTCAACATCCTGTGTCGCCTTTATATACGAGTTACGAATCCCCACAAGCGTTTGATGAACAAACACACGCATTTGGTCAACAGGCATTTCTTTTGACCATAAATCAATTCGAGCGGTTTCTTGCATTTCGTTATCCCAAGTGCTCAAAAAAACAGCGTGGGTTTCTTGATTGCTAATACCTCCATCAGGTGCAGACCAATGCAACTTGTCTGGCACATGGTTTTCATCCAGCGTAACGTCTATCGTAATACTTGTTTCTTTCATTTTCGTCGTGGTTTATATTTTGAGTTTTCAAACAACTCTCTTATTGGTGTTTTTAGCAATTCGTCGATGGATTTACGCTCGTTTTTTTGATAAGCATTAACAATTTGCAAGCCCAACCACTGCCCTATTTTCCCAGGCGAATCAACATCAATATTTAAATAAAATTTTGAAAAGGGTGCTGGTAAAATAAAACGATTAATCAGTTCTGGGTCTGTGCTAAAAAGCAACTCTTTGGATACAAAAAAATTCCAGATCTCTTTCTCATTTGCTCTTGCCCATTCAAGTTGTTCTGGGGTATATCCCATAATGCGATCTTCAGAAAAATCTGGTATGATCGATTGCTTGATATACTGTATTTTTCCATAGTGAATTAACTGCGACAAAAAACTTCGATCATTGGGCGTTATGAGAATACGCTCTGCAAACGACTCGGCGAGTTGCACAGACAGGTCACGCAAATTCATCTCTTGCCGTAAATACATGGCAATTCCCTGGTACATAAAATGATCAACTCCCAAGAAGTTATCAATGGCAACAAAAGCTATGGTATCGTTCAGAATGACTTTATTGTTATAGTCAACATCAGAAGTTATGGTGATTACTTTTTTGGGTAGTTTTACATTTTCAAACACGCGAGGAAGACCTTCAATAAAAGGATCTATTTGATCTTCAATATCGCTGTTTGATATCATTTTTGTTTGATCATAGAGTGCTATTTGCAAGCTGTCTGTGCGTCGATTGACCCACACAGAAAAAGGATAATTTTTTGGAAAAAAATAAGGGAATTGTTTTTCGACTGCTGCTAAGGAATCAGGGTGTGATTCAAAAAAAAATTGTTCAAAACGAATCAACTCATATGATTGGATGTTTTTTGAAGAGTTTCGATTCGAACAACTCCAAAATAAAGCCAAAAAAAATACCAAGGCCAAAAATGATCGAGACAAGTTTTTGAATAAGCGCATATGTACTACCTTTGAACCTAGAATTAGAATTTACGAAACTACTGTTTTTTTGAATGATAATTGAGTTGTGCTATGAAAACTAAAGATGTTGCTAAATATATTATTAATTGGTTAACTTCTTACATAGAAGACGCCAAACTAGATGGTTTTGTCGTTGGTGTTTCTGGAGGTATAGATTCTGCACTAACATCCACATTGTGCGCAATGACTGGCAAGCCGACTCTTTGCCTAGAAATGCCAATCCACCAAGAAAAAAATCAGGTCAACAGAGCCAAGAATCACACTTACTGGCTTTCAAAAAAATACAATAACGTCAGTGTAAAAGTTGTGCAATTAACTGAGATATATGAAACCTTTTGTCAATTGGATGCTGCACCAAATCAATTTGAAGGCACTGGGCTTTCTTTAGCAAATACACGCTCTCGACTGCGCATGACAACACTCTACTACTTCGCATCAAAACAACGCCTAGTCGTGGCAGGAACAGGAAATAAAGTTGAAGATTTTGGTGTAGGATTCTACACCAAATATGGTGACGGAGGAGTTGATGTGAGCCCCATAGCTGATTTAATGAAAAGTCAAGTGAAAGAACTTGCATCACATTTGGGCGTCGATCGTGCTATTATAGATGCAGCGCCGACCGATGGGTTGTGGAACGATAATCGAACCGATGAAGACCAACTTGGCGCCTCTTATGACGAACTTGAATGGGCGATGGAACAGCACGAAAAAGGTAAAACACATGCTGATTTTAGCGATCGCGAAAAAGATGTGTTCACAACTTATATGAAACATCATGCAATGAACAAACATAAAATGCTACCGATACCGGTTTGTGTGATACCACAGCATCTAATGTAATTTTTTTGTTAAATTTACTCAGAATTTACTTACAGGCTTTGTAGTTTGTTTCATTTATTGTTTATTTAGAAACTTTTTCTAAATTATTATTTCAGATTAGTGATTAAAGTTGTTCATGCTGATTCACATCCTATAGTCCATAAAGGGGTTAAGGCTGTTTTTAAAAATTCCACAGAAATTTCAGTTGTTGGGAAAGCACTTAAAGCAGACGACCTTTTTAAAATTATCGAGAAAAAGATAATTGATATTGTTGTTTTGGAGTTAGACCTTTATGAATCTGAAGGACTAACAGTTTTACGACGAATTAAGGAAGAATTCCCTGGTACTCGTGTGCTCATCTACTCAAATCAGCCTGAAGAGGTGTATGCCATTTCATCTTTAAAAGCAGGTGCCTCTGGTTACCTTAACAAAAAAGCAAATACAAGCTCACTTCGCCATGCCATATTGAAAATTGCTTCAGGTGGAGTGTTTATCACCAATGAGCTAGCACAAACAATTGCCTTTGATGAATCAACAGGTCGCCCAAGAAGGATGTTCAAAAAACTTTCGATGCGTGAAGTCGAAGTACTCAAAATGCTTAGCGACGGCAAAAGAAATAAAGAGATTGCTGCTGAGTTAAAACTAAATGAAAAAACCGTGAGCACGTATCGCAGTCGAATTATGAAAAAATTGAGGGTTAGAAACCTAGTTGAACTTTTCAGAAAGGCACAATCGATTCATATCGATTCGCTTTAGAAAATGACGCGATCTAGGCGTTGGCTCAAATTCTTCTTAAGCCCTACGTAATCATTTACCTCCTCTAGAATTTCTTGATGCGTTTCAACATGACTTTCGACTGTCTTGTTCTGTAATTCTCCTATTTTTTCTTGTATCAACAAACAGCGAAGATTCAAAATGGTTTGCTGCAGCCATCGCCCAATTTCAGACTTTTTATCCTTTATAATGATATTTTTTCTTTCCCAATCATGAAGTAAATTGTTTTCCTCATTCATGATAATACTGCTCACCAATGCCGATTGCTCTGCAGAGAGTTCTTGCAGAAAAGCTTCCATGACAAGGGGTTTTTGTTCGTTGAAAATGGACAGTAAGGAATGGTAAAGTTCGCGAAAGCTTTTGGTCGACAATTCCACTTCATCTTGCTG